>JAAYBO010000108.1 GCA_012730095.1 Clostridiaceae bacterium | reverse complement strand
TCTCTATACCAACTTGCAATCCTATGTATTTGCCAAACCTTATTTAATTTGTTTTTGAGAATCAATTGCCAAAAAACGCATTCCAGAGTATTCTTTATCAATTTGTACATGCACTCTAATTATACCTCATGCATATACATATATACAGACCTTATTTTTCTCGGTGGTGAAATCTATGCTTATTGAAGGCTTATTATCGCTTCTTAAGGAGGCTTTTTCTGCTGTGTATTTCGTTGGCTATATTACAAATTCTCAGTCCTTTCCCTATCCCTTAAGCGTTGATGAAGAACAGAAATATCTTGAACTATTTCACCAGGGAGATGAAGAGGCCCGAAATATATTAATTGAAAGGAACTTAAGGCTGGTTGCACATATTGCTAAAAAGTATAATACCGCTAATATTGACTGCGATGATATGATTTCAATTGGGACAATCGGATTAATTAAAGCAATAACAAGCTTCAACCCCGGAAAGGGAATTAGATTGGCAACGTATGCCGCCAGATGCATCGATAACGAAATATTAATGTATCTTCGCACCTCTAAAAAATATCAGAACGAAGTTTCCCTCCACGAACCTATCGGCACTGATAAGGAGGGCAATGAGATATCTTTGCTTGATATACTTGGGAGCGATGAAGATTGTGTTGATGATAAGGTAGCCTTAAAATTTCAAATAAAAAAATTATACAAAAAAATTGCCGACGTTTTACGCGGAAAGGAAAAAACAATTATCGAATTAAGGTACGGCCTTACTAACGGTTCAAACAAAACACAGCGTGAAATTGCAAAAATGCTTGGCATATCGCGTTCATATGTTTCAAGAATTGAAAAAAAGGCAATCGGAAAGTTGAACAAGGAATTTAATAACCCCTGAAAAACATCACTGATGTGAAAGAAAAACTAATCCAATTAACATCTCCAGTAGAATAGTATATGCATACCACTAGCCCTTTAGTTAATGACAACATATTTTTTGTAATTGAATGCCAATGAAATTTGGTATAGAATGGTATAAAAGGGTGGTGGTATCTTTGAGAAAACTGTCTTTATTTTTACTAATATTGATTATATTGATCTTTTCTGCATGTTCCAAAGAATCTGATACAATAGAATCTCCAAACAAAGAAGTAGCTGACTTAAATTCGAAGGTGTCAATTTTAATTGAAGAAAACAACAAATTAAAAAACGATTTGGAACAATTAGCTAATCAACAGAAAACAGAATCAACGGATGAAACAATAAATAATACTGAATCTTCTACACCTGCACCAACTATTACAACCACTCCAACACTTACACCATCGCCTTCACCCTTGCCCACTCCTAACGATGCCCCGGCAACTGAATCGGATGAAAAAGAAATTATTGTTTATATAACAAAAACAGGGACAAAATATCACCGTTCAGAATGCCGACACCTGAGCAAAAGCAAAACACCAATAGATTTGGAATCTGCAAAAGAAAAATATTCTCCTTGCAGCACTTGTAAGCCTCCAAGCTAAAAAAAATAATAGTCTTTCTATCTTCCTTCACTTATTTCATTATGATGCAATGAGTTCTGTAGAAAAGTGAGGTGAAATTGATAGAAAATAAAACCTTTGAATTACCTGAGAAAATGTATGTTGAGTTTTCAGAATTCCGGAAAGAATCCGGGCAAAGATTTGAAGACACTAAGATAAACAAGCTCTTCGCCAAGGTAAGCATCCATGATTCTAAATTTAAAGAATAAAAGTTTTATTTGATAGGAGGAAATTGGCATGGGAGAAATTATAAGAAGTGATGTAAATGATGAATGGGCTCATTCAGGGATAGTAGAAGCCGGAGATTTTGTTTTTATTAACTACTGTGTAGGTAACGTCGGCCAATCAATTGAAAATCAGATTAACGGTGCATTTGATCATTTGGCCAAACGTTTGGAATCAATAGGCTTATCTTTAGAAGCGGTAGTTAAAATTGACTGCTTATTCAGGGATATCTGGAATATTCCCGTAATGGAAAAGGTAATAAAAGAAAGATTTAATGGAAAGTATCCGGCTCGAAAATCAATACAAACCGAATTCGCTCATCGTGGCGGACAAGAAGGGCTTCTATTTCAACTTGACGCTATAGCATATAAAGGATAATTGCTGATTACACTGGTAATCTTTTAAAGTTGTTAGTAGGAAACTAATATTAACTTATTTTTTCACGGCCTTTACCTTTACAGGTTTCTCGGGGCTTTTTTCAACAGGATTAACAGTGTATCCAAATGTTCTGCGAAGCCAGCTTGTAAAACCCTCGTTGCTAAGAAGCGCTTCAAGAATACTCTTTAATATTACCACCAGCACAGGACCGACAACCATCCCGATGACACCGAGAAGCTGAAGGCCGGTATACATTGCAAACAGTGTTAACAGCGGATGAATTCCGATTTGTTTTCCAATAATCTTCGGTTCAATTAACTGGCGTACGACAAGAGCTATTATATACAACAGCAGAAGCGAAAAGCCGCGTTGATAATTTCCCGCGATAATTTCAACTATGCCCCACGGAATAAGCACGGTGCCGACACCAAACACCGGAAGCGCATCGATAACGGCGATAAGCAGCGCAAATAACAGAGCGTTTTCAATCCGCATAATAAGGAACGCTATTGTTAGTTCGGTAAATGTTACCGTCATAAGAATTAGCTGTGCCCTAAGCCATCCAAACAAAGCAAAAAACAGCCTGTTAAGTACCTCCCGTGTTCTCTCCATCCACTGCACGGGAAACTGTTTGTCAAGAAACAAATTTATTTTATGTTTATCACTTGCCATAAAATATGTCGCAAGGACAGTTACAATTATAAATACAAGTGCTTGAGGCAGGCTCAGGGTAAACCCGGTGATCTTTGAAACCAGCGGCGACAGCCATTGCTGTACGTTGCTTGCAGCGTTGGCAAAATATTCGTCAATTGTATCACTGATTGTTTTAGGAAGTGAAATGTAAATGTTATTTACACGTTCTATTACCGCATCAAAGAAATACTGAAGGCTACCGAATATTTCGTTTATCTGATTGTATACATTTACGATTTCTTTTACCAGTCTTGATATAATTAAGCCAAGTATCGTTCCAAGTAAGGAGAAAACAAACAATAGAGAAAATACTGTCCCAATTTTTCTGGGTATTTTAATCTTCTTCTCCATAAAATTAATCATGGGTTCTATAAGGCTTGACAAGATAAAAGCAATAATAAACGGAATGCAGTATAAACTGAGTCGAAGCAACAGATAAATGCCGACAATTATCAGGGCAATTCTAATTATCCTTTTTATTGTTCTTTTTGTTGAATCAACCATTTACTTGCTGCCTTTCTCCAAGCCTGTGCCTGTCAAATTAGCTTGTACATTAATACAACGGGGATATATATTTAAATATTAATATATAAAACCCTGTACCGTCAATGCTAAATGTATCTGTAAAACCTTCGGTAATCCGCAATTTAGAAGAATTATTGTACAATAGTTCAAAGTTTATTCAAGCAAACTTACCATATTCCGCTGCAGAGTCTTTAATTTACTTTGGATTGTGTTTAGTCTTGTATCATCCGTACCTTCCTTCAGCTCATCCAAAAGCAGTTCCGACATATCCATTATGCCTTCTTTTACATCCTCCAGAAGGCTTACAAGCGCAAGATAGCGGAACCTCGCCTGCGTATCTTCTTCAAACCCTCGGCTTACCTCACGTTCAGCGGTAATAACAAATGATTCTTCTCTTGAAGGAATAATCGGTTCCACGCCGAATTCATCTTTTACCTTTTCGGCAAGCGAATAAAGAGCTTTTTCTTCTCCATGAACAAGAAAAACCCGTTTGGGAAACTGTTTTATATTACGTATCCAGTTGATTATACCCTCGCAGTCGGCATGGCCTGAATATCCGTCAATCATTTCAATCCTTGCGTTTATGCTGATTTCCTCTCCGAATATATGCGCTTTTTTAGCACCGTCAAGGATTTTCCGGCCAAGTGTTCCCTCAGCCTGGTATCCAACAAAAAGTATAGTGCTTTCTTTACGCCAAAGATTGTGCTTAAGGTGGTGTTTAATCCTGCCCGCTTCGCACATGCCGCTTGCCGAAATTATTATACAGCCGCCTTTTATTGTGTTCAGTTTCTTTGACTCTTCGGCTGTACGTGTGAAATAGAGATTTGGAAAATCCAGCGGGTTATCTCCGTTTTCAATATACCAGCGGGCTTCCTCGTCATAACAGTCCAGGTTTTGTCTATAGACCTCGGTGGCGTTAATTGCCAGAGGGCTGTCAATATACACGGGCACATGCATAAGGCGTTCAACTTTATCTCCCAAATCCGATACATTCTTATTTAATTCATAAATTATTTCCTGCGTACGCCCCACTGCAAACGAAGGAATTATCACATTACCTCCCTTGTCAAGGGTTTCAAGGACAATTTCCAGGAATTTTTCGGCTTTTGAACTATTGTCTACATGCAGCCGGTCCCCATATGTTGATTCAATCACTAAATAATCCGCTTCATCTATTATCGAAGGGTCTTTAAGTATCGGTATGCCTCTGTTACCTATATCGCCGGTAAATACAATCTTTGTTTCTTTTCCGTTTTCACAGACCCATACTTCAATAAAGGCCGAACCAAGCATATGTCCGGAATTACTGTAACGAACTCTTATATCGCTGTTTAATTGAACTATTTTATCATAAGCGATGCTTCTGAAAAGCTTTAAGGATTCCTGCGCCTCGGATAGGGTATACAAAGGCTTAACCGGTTCTCTTCCGGCACGCATCCTCTTCCTGTTTTTCCATTCGGCTTCAAACTCATGTATATGGCCGCTGTCCGGCAGCAAAAGACGACAAAGGTCAACGGCGGCTTTAACCGCAATAACCTCGCCTTTAAAACCATTTGTATAAAGCCACGGAATTCTGCCGCTGTGATCAATATGAGCATGGGTTAACAAGACATAATCAATAGTTGACGGTTTAACTGGCAGCGGTTGTTCATTCATAGCCTCTTCCGTCGACCGCCCCTGAAATAAACCGCAATCCACAAGGATTCTGGAGTTTCTTGTTTCAATCAGAAAACACGAACCTGTAACGGTCCTTGCCGCGCCTAAAAATGTTAATTTCATCTTTTCACCTCACAACTTATTTGCCGGTGCAGCCGCAGTATTTAATTCGTTTATAGGACTTTTATTCTATTATCCCGCCGCCGATAACAACATCTCCGTCATAAAACACTACCGATTGTCCCGGGGTGACGGCACGCTGCGGCTTATCAAAATCTACCCTGACTTTTCCTCCTTCAGCAGGAGTAATTACTGATTCCGCCTCATTTGCCGAATATCGTATCTTAGCGTTAACACGAAGCGGTTTATTGAGTGAATCAATTGCAATCCAGTTTATATCAAAAGCCATAAGGCTTGCGGAATACACATCCTTTTCTTCTCCAAGGATAACGGTATTGTTCTCCGCATCTATCTTTACCACATACATCGGCTTTCCGAACGACAAGCCGAGGCCCTTTCTTTGTCCCACGGTATAATGTATTAAGCCTTTGTGGTCTCCAAGCACGTTGCCGTTAATATCAACAAATTTGCCTTTTGCAGCAGGTTTACTTAACTTGTTCGAAATAAACCCCGCATAGTTATTATCGGGTATAAAACAAATTTCCTGACTGTCGGGTTTGTTTGCGACATCAAAGCCAAGTTCGTATGCAATATCGCGCACTTTATCCTTATCGTAACTGCCGATAGGCATAAGCGTTCTTTGCAGCTGGTACTGCTTTAAATTATATAGCACATAGGTTTGATCTTTTTTCCCTGTAACCGATTTTTTTAACAGATATCTGTTCTTCTGTTTATCGTATTCAATCCGTGCATAATGCCCTGTAGCCACGTAATCAATTCCCATTGATTCTGCCTTGTCAAGCAGCGCACCGAATTTTATATACCGGTTGCATGCAATGCATGGGTTCGGCGTGCGGCCTTTCCCGTATTCAGCGACAAAATATTCAATAACACAGGATTCAAAAATATTCTGAAAGTTCAGTACATAATGCGGTATACCTAATTTGGAAGCTACACGCCTTGCATCCTCCACGGCGGAATACGAACAGCAGGTTACATCACTCCCTGTGTCGCTTTCAATCTCAGGCTGCAGTTTTAATGTAACACCGATGACGTCATAGCCTTCTTTTTGTAATATCGCGGCGGCAACCGAACTATCCACGCCCCCGCTCATCCCCACCATTACTTTCTTTTTCATCCGGGCACCTTTCGTGAACAAAAACAACTAATCTGTTTTATTTTTCTTAAGGGCTGCACTGCAAAGACGAATATATGTAAGTTTTCCTTCTATTCTTGTGCTTTCCATAAGTGAAATGCTTTTAACGGAAAAGCTGTGGTTAAGAGGCTTAATATTATTTAACACATCTTCGGTATTTCCTGTACGGGCAGCAAAATCCCTTGCTAATGTGATATGCGGCGTGTATGGTCTTTGCTCTGCCGGAAAGCCATTTTTCCTTATTTGCTCTTCTATCTCTTTGTAAAGCCTGTGAAGAGCGGCGTTAGGCTCTATTCCCCACCATATTATGCTTCTATTACCCCTTATGAAAGCGCCGGGTTCTGTAAGTGATAATTGAAAAGGAGAACATTTTGAAGCGACAGCATTTTGAATATTCGTAAAAACAGGAATATATGAAGGATTAACCTCTCCGATAAACCTTAGGGTTAAGTGCAGGTTTTCTGTTCTCGTCATGTTTGCTTTTAATGCCTGTGTCTTCAACCTGTCTTGTTCTTTTGAAAGAAGATTTTTTGTCTTTTCATCTAATTCAATGGCATAGAAAATTCTCATCTGTTCTCCATAAACTTCTCTTATTCCCTGCTTTCGCCGCATTTACCGCAGCAGCCCTGACAGATTTGCATATCCGAAACATCATGCCCCTGTTTCTCTTTATAGTCTTTAATAGCGGCTGCAATAGCTTCTTCGGCCAGCACCGAGCAATGAACCTTTACCGGGGGCAGGCCGTCCAAAGCCTCTAAAACTGCCTTGTTTGTCAGCTTCGATGCCTCTTCAACCGTTTTGCCTTTTATCAATTCCGTGGCCATACTGCTTGTTGCTACGGCGGCGCCGCAGCCAAAAGTCTTAAACTTTACATCGGTAATTATGTCATTTTCTATTTTCAAATATACCTTCATAATATCGCCGCATTTTAAATTACCAACCTGTCCAACTCCGTCGGCATTCTCTATTTCTCCCACATTTCTGGGATTTGTAAAATGATCCATTACTTTTTCACTATACATAATATCACCTTCCGTCAGTATCTCTATCCCTTTACAAATGCATTACCAACTATCAAGTAAACTTAAACCGGCATCCGGTTGGAATTTTAAGTTTATCATTTAACTTTTATTTTTTCTGATAAAATCCTCATAAAGCGGTGACATCTGCCTTAACTTCTCCACTGTCTCTTCAATGCAGTCAACGATATAATCCACTTCCTCTTCTGTGTTCTTTTCACCAAAGGTAATGCGAAGCGAGCCGTGGGCAATTTCATGCGGAAGCCCGATTGCAAGAAGAACATGCGAAGGATCTAAAGACCCTGAGGTACAGGCAGACCCACTGGAAGCCTGTATTCCTTTCATATCCAGCATAAGAAGAAGCGACTCTCCCTCAATAAACTCAAAAGAAAAATTGACATTCCCGGGAAGGCGATTATCTCTGTCACCATTCAGCCGCACATATGGAATACGGTCAAAAACTTTTTCTATAAGCCTCTTGCTAAGCTTTTTTAAGTGCTCGTTATATTCGTCCAGGTTTTCATACGCCATTTTAAGCGCGGCAGCCATTCCAACAATGCCGCTCACATTCTCCGTACCCGCCCTTTTTTTCCTTTCCTGCGCGCCGCCGTGCATAAATCCATCCAGCTTTACGCCTTTTCTGACATACAGGCAGCCAATCCCTTTCGGCCCGTAAAACTTATGCGCCGACATGGAAAGAAGATCAATACCCAAATCTTTTACGTTCACTGATATATTCCCGATTGCCTGTACGGCGTCGGTATGAAATATAACTCCCTTTTTCCTTGCAATCTCGGCAAGCTCTTTTATAGGCTGTATCGTACCAATTTCATTGTTGGCATACATAATGCTTACAAGCGTCGTATCAGGGCGAATGGCTTTTTCAAGCTCCGCCGGGTTTATAAGGCCATTTTCATCGACCGGCAGATACGTAACCTCAAAACCTTCCTTGCGCAGGAATTCAACCGGCTCCAAAACAGCATGGTGCTCAATCGCCGAAGTGATAATGTGCTTGCCTTTCTTCCTGTTTGCATAAGCCACGCCTTTGATTGCCCAGTTATCCGCTTCCGTTCCGGAACCGGTGAAGTAGATCTCTTGAGGATGCGCGCCGAGGAAGTAAGCTGTTTGAGAGCGGGCTTCATCAATTGCTTTTTTGCTTTCCCTTCCCAAATAGTATATTGATGAAGGGTTACCAAACAGCTCCGTCAGGTATGGCTGCATCGCACCGAGAACCTCAGGCTTTATATAAGTTGTGGCCGCATGATCCACATATATTAGTTTTCTTTCCATAATCGCACCTCTTCTCTTTAAGAAAAACCTAAACGGTTTTGATAATGCCCGCTGTCTATAAAGACGGAAGGCAGCTTTCAGCCCCGTTTTATTATTCCAAAGCAAACGGATATTTATTTGAAAAAATATCCGACAAAAATGCTCTGATTTAAAATGTAACACTATGATAAAGTATTGTCAATTGTTATCGCTTTACCTTTTAAATCTGAATTTATCAACTATGTTTTTTATTATTGTAAAGTTTTCGTATTCATCAACCTGGTATGTTACTTCCCATTCCTTTGGCACAAGAATGACACCCAGATCTTTTACGCCGTCCGGGTAGCATTTATGCTCGTAAATTTTTATCTGCCCGTTGAGTGCTTCGGTATGCATCCATATAAATGTAGGGCTTTTTGCAAGAACGTGCCTGATCCCGTCTTCAGTCTGCACCGGTTTACCGTTAACGGTAAGAATTATTTCACCGCGCTTCATTTTCATCTTTTCGGCTGTACCGTCGGGAACTATTTCAAGTATTCTAAGGCCTCTTTGCGCCACTGTGTATAGAGGCTGTTTTTTCCTTTCTCTATATAATGCGTGCTGGTACATTATTTCTCTGTATAATAATGCAAAAATTGCCCCGATCCATTTAAATACTTCGTTTTTACCCGAGAAAAACGCTATAATCAGCAGCAATAGGCTGCCGGCAAGAAATTTTATTGAGTCATTTCTGCATTTTTCTTCAGGGGATGTGGATATTGCTATTGAAGAATAATTGGTTACACTGATTGCACCGGTCAGAAAAAAAACAGCGTTCCCCACGGCAAGAAGCCCTGTTTTAAATATTGTACCCCAATTCAGATTAATAGTCGTATTCCAAACAGTATACGGGATCGACGTAAGGGTCAGCATAATAAATGGAACGGCATAGTATTTCTGCTTTATGAATGCCCCTGTCAATTTCCCATTATGCTGTATAAATATCGGGATATTATCATGTTTACGATTTAAATAGACAAGGACTGCTTCCATTAACTGAACCACTGCAATTAATGTAAGCATTGATGGTACGTGAATTCGATCATAACCGAAAATAAGTGCGTATATGCTAATAAGCCCTCCAGCGTAAGATGGATTAATAAACCGGTGATTTATAAAAGCAAGCAATACCATAATAATTAAAAATGTCTGTAATCCGTCGGGCTCAATATACAAACCCAGGGCAACCGTTAAAATCCCGCCTGCAAAACCTGTAACAAGGCCTGTCAGGATAAGTTCTTCGAGCATTTGCCTCATAGTTCTGCTCCGGCATTTAGAAACGCACTGCTCAAATCCTTGTATGATTTCATAACGTCCTTTTACGACTAAATAAAAAAACAAGTAAATAATAATATATTTATAATCAAGCAGTATTGAGAACACAAGTTGTCTGGCTACAGCCCTGACAATCTCAAGCATCTATTTCCACCACGCAAAGAAAACTATTCTAAATACACTTTTTAATTATATCATGAATTTAACAAAATCATAAGATTTTCACTTGGTGAAACCAAGGGCGGCCGAGCATCGGCTGTATAAATTCATGATACAATGTTCTCGGGTACCCGTTCGAAATCTATGATTTCGCTAACGGGTGAGGTTATTATATCATGAATTTAACAAAATCATAAGAATTTTACGTAACTATTGTACAATAGTTCAAACGCAAAAAAAGAGCCGGTTTACCGGCTCTTTTCGTAAGTTGCCTTATTTATATCCAAGAACGTATTGGTTCAGGATGGCTTCCAGTAATTCCTGGCGGCCCGACGTAATTTCGGGTTCTCCGTTTTCGAGAACATAAGCTTCCAGTTCTTTAAATCCTGCCTTACCATCCACAATATCCTTGCCAATACCTTTTGTGAAGCTTGCATAACGCTCCGAGATGAATTTGTCGAAAACACCGTCTTCAATAATTCTGTACGCAATCTTGAAGCCCTGGGCAAAAGCGTCCATTCCGGCTATATGGCCATAGAATAAATCAACAGGCTCAAACGAAGCTCTTCTTACTTTAGCGTCGAAATTGAGACCGCCCTTTGTGAATCCGCCCATCTTAATGACTTCCATCATCGCCAGCGTTGTTTCATAAATATTGGTCGGGAACTGGTCGGTATCCCATCCAAGCAGTAAATCTCCCTGGTTCGCGTCAATGCTTCCGAGCGCATTGTTTATCCGAGCAAGATATAGTTCATGCTGGAAAGTATGTGCGGCAAGAGTTGCGTGATTCGCTTCGATATTCATTTTAAAGTCTTTTTCCAGGCCGTATGTCCTTAAGAAACCGAGAACTGACGCGGTATCAAAATCGTACTGGTGCTTCGTGGGTTCCTTCGGCTTCGGCTCTATAAGAAGCTGTCCGTCAAATCCGATTTCCTTTTTGTACTCAACGGCCATTCTGAGGAAACGGGCAAGGTTGTCAAGCTCAAGTTTCATATCGGTATTGAGCAGAGTTTCATAACCCTCACGTCCGCCCCAGAACACATAATTCTGGCCGCCCAATTCCTTTGTGATCTCCATTGCCTTTTTAACCTGTGCGGCAGCATATGCAAAAACAGCCGCATTATTCGATGTCGATGCACCGTGAGTAAACCGGCGGTGTCCAAAAGCGTTTGTCGTTCCCCACAAAAGCTTGACGCTGCTGTTTTTCATACGATCTTTAATCAATGCCGTAATCTCGTCAAGGCGCTTGTTCGTCTCTCTCAGATTATCCGCTTCGGGCGCTATATCCCTGTCGTGAAAGCAGAAAAATGGAACACCTATCTTTTCACAGAATTCAAAATTCGCTTCTACCTTTGCCTTTGCCAAATCCATTTCATCAGTGATATGATCCCAAGGCCTTAATGCCGCACCGTCCAATCCGAACGGATCGCTTCCGCGCCCCTGGAATGTATGCCAGTAAGCAACAGCGAAGCGAAGATGCTCTTCCATCGTTTTTCCGCCAATAACCTCGTCAGGTTTGTAGTATTTAAATGCAAGCGGATTATCGGACTTCGGTCCCTCGTACTTAATTGTTGAAACGTTTTTAAAATACTCACTCATTGTATCACCCTCCTAATAAATTTTTAATTATTTGCCAAACACTTTCCTTATCGGTATCATTGCCGCTCCGAGCGCGGAAGAGTTCATACCGTAGTCGGAAACCATTATGACAGCTTTCGAAGCAGGATACGGCAGTGCCTTTTTCATCGCAGTCTCAGTCAACACATCGATAACAAGGAATGAATACTGCTTAAAACACTTTCCGATAACCACCGCTTCGGGATTAAGCGTATTAATGATATATGCGGCGGCATAGCCAAGAAATTTTGCACTGTCATTCAATATGTCAAGACACATCGAATCGCCCTTTTGGGCATACTTGACAAGCTGGTTCCATTCTATTGGTTTTTCCGGTTCTACATATTCAGAACTATAGCCTTCCCGGATCCTTTCATTTGCCCTCTGGAGCATATGCCGCACCGACGCATATGTTTCAAGGCAGCCGTTGTTACCACATCCGCAGGCACGCCCGTTTTCATCTACAACAAGGTGCCCGATTTCACCCGCACATCCTCCCGTGCCGCGGAACAACGCTCCATTAATAAAAATACCTGCTCCAATACCGGATTCAACATTAATGCATACAAAATTCCCGATATTCCTGCACTTTCCTATCCAATGCTCGCAAATCGCCGAACACATTGCTTCGTTTTCAATATATACAGGCATTTTCAGAATTTCCGCTGCTTTTGTGCTTAAGTCAACATGGTTCCACGAAAGATTCGGCGCCATAACAATTTTGTCGGTACTCCTGTCGACAAGACCTGGAACGGAAAAAGCGCATCCAAGGAATTTTTTACGATTAAGCTTTCGTTCTTTAATTATCTCGCTTAATTGCTTATCAGCTAATAATACTGCTTCTTCGACCGAAATCCCCAGCTTATATTCAATGTTTTTCTCAACAAGTATTCGTCCTGAGATGTCTGCTACGGCAACCTGCATTTGCGTCATACCAATGTCAAAACCGACGGCATAATATGAATCTGGTTTAATTTCAAGCATAACGGGCTTTCTTCCGCCTGTTGATTCACCATGACCGGTTTCATGCAAAAAACCGTCATATATAAGTTTGCGCGTTATACTTCCGCACGCTGTCGGTGAAAGCCCTGTGAGTTCCGAAAGCTCTTTTCTGGATAATTTCCCGTTTATCCTTATAAGCTCCATTATCGAAGCCTGATTTAGTTTTTTAAGATATCTGTTGTTGCCAGCTGGTTTGTTTAGCATATTGTATTACCTGTTCTATATTGTATACGACTTAAATGAAAAAAACCGTTTAGTTATTTTGGCTCGGCATTTAGCAAGTCAATCCCTATGTAAGCTTAGAAAGCGTTTTAAAATCGTCCTTCAATGACTGGTAAAGCTTTCCGTACAGCTTGTAGTATTCATTATAACTTTCGACATTACCGCAATTCGGGCTTTGTTTCGTCATTACCTTTATTGTCGCTTCGCAGGCTTCGGGTACGCTGTTGTATACTCCTGTACCGACTCCCGCAAGAATCGCCACGCCAAGCGCAGGGCCTTCGCTTGAATTTATTGTGTAAATATCACTGTTATATATATCCGCCTGCATCTGCCTCCACAGCGGGCTTTTACCGCCGCCGCCCGATGCCCTTACTTCATTTACTTCTATTCCAAGTCCTTTGATTATCTCAAGGCAGTCTCTCATCGCAAATGCGACACCTTCCATTACCGAGCGCAACAGATCACGTTTTGTATGTGTTGCTGACAGCCCAAAGAAAACACCGCGGCAATCCGGATCAAGATGCGGAGCACGCTCACCCATCAGGTACGGCAGGTACAAAAGACCGTTGCTGCCTGCGTTAACTTTCTCGGCCGCCTTATCCAAAAGGTAATACGGATCAACATCCATAAGCTCCGCAGTAGCAATTTCTTCCTTGCAGAAATTGTTTCTGAACCACTGAAGTGATAAGCCCGCAGTCTGTGTTACACCCATGACATGCCATGTGTTTGGTACGGCATGGCAAAATGCCTGCAGACGTCCTAACGGATCAATTCTGAATTTGTCCGTATACGCAAATACAACACCGGATGTTCCTATAGTTGCCGAAATAACACCCGGCTTAACGATACCGTTTCCAACAGCACCGGCTGCCTGATCCCCGCCGCCGCCGACAACCGGAGTACCGGGTTTAAGCCCTGTCAGATCTGCTGCTTTTGAATGGACCGTTCCCGTAACCTCCTGAGATTCATAAACCTTTCCTAACAGTGAGATATCAATGCCAAGTTTGTCAAGAAGTTCTCTGCTCCAACACCTGTTCGGCACGTCAAGAAACTGCATTCCGCTTGCATCGGATACTTCCGTCGCATACTCGCCCGTTAAGCAGAATCGGATATAGTCCTTCGGTAAGAGAATCTTATGTACCTTATCAAATATCTCGGGTTCATTGTTTTTCACCCACATTGCCTTTGACGCGGTAAAAGCGGTTAAAGCAGGGTTGCCTGTAATTTCAATAAGCCGCTTTGCTCCGACAAGCTCGGTTATTTGCTCACATTCGGCAACAGTTCGCTGATCACACCAAATTATTGATTTCCGCAAAACCCGGTTTTCACTGTCAAGCAGAACGAGTCCATGCATTTGGCCTGACAAGCCTACGCCTTTTACTTCACTGTTCGGTACGCCGCTTCTTGCAAGGACATTCTTGATTGACGTGCAAGTAGCCTTCCACCAGTCTTCCGGCTCCTGTTCCGCCCATCCGTTTTTGGGCTGGTACATTGGGTATTCCTGAAGATCCGAAGCGATAGTATTTCCGTTTTCATCAAACAATACGGTTTTTGTACCTGATGTGCCAATATCGACTCCTAACAGATATGCCATATCCTTACCTCCCGTCATTTTATAAACTGAACTTAATAAGATTACATTATTAAGTTTATACTATCATTGGTGTCATTTCAATATTAAAGATGAATTTCCCACAAAAGAGTTTGGTATTACTTTGTTGTGAAATAGTTCTTCAAAATGTTTGCACACCTGAACAACAGCAAATAAATAAAGCAGAAAGCATTTTTTACTCTTGAGTTTCTATTCTTTTTGGATTATAATATGATTGCTGTTTTTTTACGGGGTGTGGCTCAGGTGGTAGAGCGCTTGGTTCGGGACCAAGAGGCCGCTGGTTCAAGTCCAGTCACTCCGACCAAAAAAATAATCGGCTTCCAGATTACCGGAAGCCGATTCTTTTTATTTTGTTCTTGCGTCTTTTTACTTTATGACAGTTGAAAAAATTTCAGCTCTTTTTATGTCTATTCATATAATGGGCCATAATTTTTGCATGCCCTGTAATCGGCGCCTTCCCTGTCCTGTGTTCCAAAAGCAGCCCATGCGCTTGGCCTGAAAATCTTGCTTTCGTCAACATTATGCATGCATACAGGAATACGAAGCATTGAAGCAAGCGTAATTAAGTCCGCGCCAATATGGCCATAACTGAATGCTCCATGGTTTGCGCCCCAGTTAGCCATCACCGAATAAACATCAGTGAACGCTCCTTTGCCCGTGAGTTTGGGGGCGAACCATGTTGTCGGCCATGTGGGATCCGTTCTCAAGTCTAATATGTCGTGAACCTTTTCCGGCAAATCCACGGTATATCCTTCCGCTATTTGCAGAACCGGTCCAAGCCCTTTTACAATGTTTATTCTTGACATTGTAACAGGCATTCCGCCGCGTGACAAAAAGTCGGCTGAGAAACCGCCGCCGCGGAAATACCCTGTGTTCGCGGGACGCCACCGTACGGCATTAAGGCATTTTTTTGCTTCTTCAGGTGTAACATCCCACCATGGTTTCATTACAGGTTCGCCATCTATTGATTGCTCGCCAGTTCCATCCAGTGACGCTGAACCCGAATTTATAAGGTGAATAACACCGTTTGCCGCATTACCCTCCATTACATAACCTGTAACCCGCTTCACAGCTTCCGGGCTCCAATATGTACGGACGTCGGCAAAGACCTGGGCGGTGTTCGACAGCAGGTGTCCAAACAGCATTACTACTCCATTTAAGCTGTCATTTTCAGTAGCAACAATATATGGCTGTCTTATGCCCGTCCAATCAAAGGAACTGTTCATCAGTGTTTCCATAAAGTCTCCGTTCGGAAAATGATCAGTCCACTGACGCTGACCCTGAAAACCGGCCAATATCGCATTATGACCATTCGCTTCCTCTTCGAAGCCCATTTCTTTCAACTTTGGATTACCAACCATTAAATCCTTTGCAATAAGAGCCATCTTAACACAGAATTCCCAGTTCTTATCCAATTCAGCGCGGGATTTACGCGTTTCCGGAGAATTATTATCAGGACCTTCAACACAGTATTCTTTCACCCATTTTAATGCCTCATTATATTCTTCTTTGTCATAAATACCTTCATTCATTCTGCGTATAAACTCGGACAAATCTATGTATTCATTTCTCATACCGAGATAATTCTGAAAGAAATCATCATTAACAATTGAACCTGCAATACCCATAGAGACTGAACCCATAGCTAAATAGGATTTGCCTCTCATTTCCGCCACTGCAAGCCCAGCACGTGCAAAACGAATAAGTTTTTCTTTTACGTCACATGGTATTGTTTGATCCCCGGCATCCTGCACATCTTTGCCGTATATGCCAAATGCAGGCAGACCCTTTTGGTTATGAGCGGCAAGAACAGCCGCAAGATATACTGCTCCGGGACGTTCCGTGCCATTAAAGCCCCAAACTGCCTTTGGGATGTAAGGATCCATATCCATTGTTTCGGAACCATAACACCAACAAGGCGTAACGGTAATAGATAACCCGACCCCTTCTTTTTTAAACTTTTCGGCACAAGCAGCAGCTTCGGCAACGCCTCCTATGCAGGTATCAGCAATTACACATTCCACCGGAAGGCCGTTTGAATGCCTTAATTGTTCTTCCAATAAGCGTGCGCAAGCTTTTGCCATATTCATTGTTTGTTCTTCCAATGATTCTCTTACTCCACGCCTTCTTCCGTCAATTACCGGACGTATGCCAATTTTAGGCATATCCCCAATAAGTCTGTTTTTAGGTTCGTGTACCTTCATGTTAACTTACCCCCTAATAGTTAATTAGTTATATTTTTCGATGCTAATAAAATAGCAAAATAAAACCAACGCAAAGTTCAATTTCATTTGTTTTAACTTAAGATAAAAACCGAAAGATAAAACAAACGGTTTGAAGCATAGTGTTGTTATTCCGTATACACCTATCATTATATATAAAATACTTAAAAGACTCAAACAAATAAAATATTATAATTAAATTATAATTACGATTATTTTAGCGGATATGATACTGTCCAGACATTGCTTTCTGAACTATTGTACAATTAATCCGAAAAATTAATGCTCATGGTAAAACGGATAGTTTTCTTACTTTAAAGAAAAGAAAAACATTATGTACGATAAATGGTTCTGCCAGGTGCAAGGTTTTAGTTAATTATCAAATACCCTTACACCTGACAGGATAATCTTTTGTTTATATAAAAAGAGAGAATATTCCCTGTTTTCCTATCTGGCGAGCCATGCTCCGTCAACAGCAATTGTGTATCCGTTTACATAGTCCGATGCCGGACTTGCAAGATAAACAACGGTACCTTTCAGGTCATCAGGTGTTCCCCAACGGCCGGCAGGTATTCTTGCAAGAATATCTGCAGACCTTTTTTCATCGGCACGAAGCGGCGCCGTATTGTTTGTAGCCATATAACCCGGTGCTATCGCGTTTACATTGATCCCGTGCTTTGCCCATTCGTTGGCCATGGCACGTGTTATTCCCATAACACCGCTTTTACTTGCAGTGTAAGACGGAACCCTTATTCCTCCCTGAAACGACAGCATTGAAGCAATATTTATAATCTTACCGCCGCTACCCTGCTTAATGAATTGCCTTGCGGCAGCCTGGCTGAAAAAGAAAACGGTTTTAACATTTATGTTCATCACGTCGTCCCAGTCTTTCTCGGAAAAATCAATAGCATCCGTCCTTCTTATTATTCCGGCGTTATTTACAAGAATATCAAGCCTGCCAAACGTTTCAACCGTTTTACTTATTATTTTATCAATCGGTTCGATTGAAAGAAGGTTGGCTGTGATTCCAATGAATTTCCCGCCTTTTGACTCTATTATTTCCTTCGTTTCCGGCATATCGACATAGTCTACTCCTACAATAGCCGCCCCGGCTTCGGCAAGGCCTGTCGCCATACCCTGTCCCAAACCTGTGCTTGCTCCGGTAACTATGGCTGTTTTTCCATCCAGCTTAAAACTGTTCAAAACCATGTTTTTATCCTCCTACCTGAGATCTTCCATAGACACTCCGTCCATGTCGTCAAATGTCTGGTTTTCTCCTGCCATACCCCATATAAATGTATAACTGCTTGTGCCGACTCCTGAATGTATTGACCAGCTTGGGCAAATAACCGCCTGCTCGTTTTTAACAATAATGTGCCGGGTTTCCGATGGTTCACCCATTAAATGGAATACACGGGTGTTTTCATTCATGTTGAAGTAAAAATAGACTTCCATTCTTCTCTCGTGTGTATGGCACGGCATTGTATTCCATACATTACCCGGTTCCAATATCGTTAGCCCCATAAGAAGCTGGCAGCTTTTGCAGACATTTGGATGGACATACTGGTATATCGTGCGGTCATTGGATTGTTCAATAGAGCCAAGACGCCTTGGAGATGCCTTGCTTATTTCAATTTTCACCGTGGGATAGGACGCATGAGCGGGAGCGCTGTTGATGTAAAATTTTGCCGGGTTGGCAGGATCAGCACTTTCAAAGACAATTTCTTTTGTACCCATACCGACATAAAGCCCATCCCGATTTTCGAGAGTGAAAACTTTCCCGTCCAACTTTACGCTGCCTTTCCCGCCAATGTTGATAATCCCCATTTCCCTGCGTTCAAGGAAGTAATTTGTTCCGATTTCCTTTCCGGCTTCAAGCGCCAGAGACTTTTCTACCGGTAAAGCGCCTCCGGCAATCATTCTGTCAACATGGCTGTATACCAGTTTGATTTCATCCTTCAAAAAAACCGGATCAATCAGGTATGCTTCCCTCAACCTGTCTGTTGTGTAATGTTTTGCATCATTTGGATGCGTGTCATAACGAATTTCCATAATAAAAACCCTCCATTTATTATATTTGTTTTTCAAATAGAACATCTTGATCAAAACCGTTGTACTGTTTACCTGATTAATTCCACAGGCACTTCCGCTTTTGTTTTTTTATGACGACTCCCTGATGAACAGGTGGTGTTTGACTATTGTTTTAATGCTGCCAAGATCATGGGTTATCAATTTAAGAAGATTGTCCACCGCAAGCACCCCAAGCTTGCTAAAAGGCGTTTTTACGGTTGTAAGCGAAGGCTTAAAATATTCGGCAATATCAAGGTTGTCCATGCCTGCAACCGCTATGTCATCCGGTACCTTTAACCCTGAAGCATGGGCTTTATTGATAAATTCCATCGCATAAGAATCACATATTCCAAAAAAAGCAGTGGGCTTTTCTTCCATGTTCAATATAGCATCTATTGCATCATCGGCAGATTCTTTCCCGCTTAGTTTAAACACATATTTTTTCGGTATTTCAAGGTCGTTTTTTCTAAAAGCGTCATAATAACCGTTAAGCTTGTCACGATCAATACGCAGCTTATCAGGATACCCTAACGCTGCGATCAATTTATGCCCTTTTTTTATTAAATAATCGACTATATCAAAAGCACCGGCTCTTACATCAACTGAAACATAGCTTGTATCCGGTTTATCAATTACTCTGTTCACAAATATATGCGGAATGCCCTTTTTGCCAAGAATATCTCTTTCCAGTTCTTCATTTTCTAAATCCTTCCCAACAATAATAATCCCTTTTACAGCGCCATTTTCGTTCCAATTTTCATAATCCCTCTCTATCTGTTTTTTGGAGCGAATCGCCAATTGGATTTTGATTCCTTTTTCTTCGGCACGTTTGGTAATACCCTGTATCACTTCGGTGAAACCTCTAAACTTTTCAAAATCCTTCATAACACTTATTTCAAATACAATATCACCAAGTATATACCGGTTCTCCGGTTGATAACCTAATTCATCCATAGCTTCAAGAATGGCCTTCTTTGCCTGGGGTCTTACATTGTCACCCCGTAAAAACCTGAACAGCGTACTTCTGGATACACCTGATCTTTTCAATATTTCTTTTGTCTTTGACATTATGCGCCTCCAAGCTTATGCTTGTGTCAGTTTTCTGATACTAATGTTTCATATTAATAATACTACAAATAGAAAAATAATGCAATCCGAATCGCCCGAAGTAAAGCTGCGTACCTACCGAACACGTGCAGATGAGCCACCCGGGATATGAAGATACAATGGTTATGGGAAATAATTAAGGGCTGATTTTCATAATCAGCCCTTTAATTTCACATAAACGGATTTCTCCGTTATGTATTTGCACAATTGGAAACTTTATATAACTACCCGCAGCCACACATCACAAAATACACACCGTCAGACACGCATACAGGCTTTCAGTTAAGTCTCCCTGCTTGAAGAATCACTGAAAATAATATTAACAGCTTTCATAGGTGATACTGTTGATATGGCATGTTTATATACAAGCTGCTGCTTTCCTTCACTGTCAAGTACAACGGTAAAATTGTCAAAGCCTTTTACCATGCCACGAAGCTGGAAACCATTCGTTAGATAGACCGTTACTGGTATATGTTCTTTTCTTACCTGATTTAAAAATACATCCTGCAGATTTATGTTCTTATTCATGATTAGAGCCTCCTCGCCAAAATAATATCATATAATTAGCAATTTCTGTATCATCCTTATTGTATAAAATCTAAATACAGGTTTCAAGGTGTTCCTGAATAATTTTAGTATTTTTTTCTAAATTCTCACTCCCTCCGTTAATCCATATGGCTCCCTTAATTGACCGGAACCAGGTCAGTTGACGCTTTGCATAATGCCTTGTATCCCTTTTAAGTACGCGTATCGCTTCGTCAAGTGTCATTTCATTTTTAAGATACGATATTATTTCCTTGTAACCTAACCCCTGCAAAGCAATCGAATCCGGATTTACACCTTTTGCCAACAGCGACTCAACTTCGCAAACCAATCCGTCTTCAATCATTTTGTCAACTCTTTCGTCAATCCTGCGGTATAATTGTTCTCTTTCAATATTAAGAACAAATACAATATACCTGTACTCCGGCGGAACGGAGCGTGACTGCTTCTTGTGCCACGATATCGGTTTTCCCGTATATTCATACACCTCAAGAGCACGGATTACTCTTTTTACATTGTTGTAATGAATCTCTTCCGCGCTTTCAGGGTCAACCTTTTCGAGCATTTCATGAAGCAATTCAGGGCCTTTTTCATCCGCCAGTTTCCTCATTTTCATGCGAAATGATTCATCGCAGACAGTTTCACTGAACTGTATGTTGTAAATAAGGCTGTTAATATACAAGCCTGTTCCCCCGGCAACTATAGGCAGCTTTTCCCTGTTCGTTATATCTTTGATACAGCGTTCGGCTTGTTCCTTATACATAGCCACATTAAATGGTTCATCGGGCATCACTGCATCAATCATATGGTGACGTACACCGGCCATTTCGCTCTTCGTCGGTTTAGCTGTGCCAATATCCATATATTTATATATCTGCATTGAATCAGCAGATACCACTTCGCCGTTAAGCTTTTTGGCCGTATAAACCGCCTGCCCGGTTTTACCTGAAGCGGTTGGACCTGTTATTACTATTACCGAATGCATACATTTACCACCCTGTTTTTAAAAAAAACAGCTTACTTTTACACAATCCTTTTAAAGCGTTTTTCAAATTCTTTCTTGCCCATGCTTATTATAACCGGCCTGCCGTGAACACAGGTATATAAACCATCTGTTTTGGCAAGTTCATCCACAAGCCCCCGTATCTCCATATCCGTCATTTTACGGTTTGCCTTTATTGCGCTTTTACAGGCCATCATATAAAGTGTTTCCTCCGGAATCATGTCCGATACATCGGATACTTCAACATAAAGTTTTTCAAGAATGTCCGTTAAGTCTCGTGATGAAAAGCCGCTGCTTAAAATATACGGAACCGTTCTTACAAGAACTGTCCTGCTGCCGAAAACCTCGACATCAAACCCCAGGCGCCTGAGGTAACCGGAAAGCTGATTGAACCTATCCATTTCCTGTTCGGAAAGATTAACGGCAATCGGGCTTATCATGCCCTGTTCAAAGCTTTCACGCTCCGAATACTTTTTTCTTATTTTTTCATAGCATATTCTTTCATGCGCCGCGTGTTGATCAATAATAAGGATATCTTCTCCTTCTTCAAGCAATATATATGACAAAAATACCTGGCCTACTATCCTTGCGTTATACAGCCGTTTCTTATCATTGCCCGAAGTTTTTTGTTCAGTCCCGCTTCCTTCAGGAATTTTTTCGTCAACACGCTCTAATGCGGGAGCTTTAATATTTTCACGTTCATTTTGTGTTATTATTTTATCTTCACGTACGTATTCATCAGCCTTTTGCCGGTACTCAGCAGTTGACGAAGATACGTTCCATTTTAGAGACGGCTGCCTTATATTAATGCCGGTGCCTTTTAGTCTTTCCCCGTCCGCGGTTTCTTCCGGCAGCCGGATTTGCTGGGGAATCTCCGCTTTTTGCTCAATTGAACGTTTATACCCATCATTTTCACGCACTTCCCTTATAAGCGACGCTGAGTAAAGAGCATCCGAAACCGAATGATATACTACCCTGAAAACCTTTTTCTCATCCGAAAAACGGACCTCAAGTTTTGCCGGATGCACATTCACGTCAACGAACTCGGGAGATACTTTCAGCTTCAGCATGGCAAACGGAAACCTTTTCTGCATAAGCTTCATTTTATACGCCTCTTCAACAGCGGTTGTTATTATTCTGTTATATATAAAACGCCCGTTGACAAAGAACGATTCAAACTTGCGGTTTCCTCTTGAGATCTCCGGTTTGCCGACAAAACCTTCAATTTCTATGCCGTCATCGGACATTTTTACCGGAATGACCGCACGGGCAATATCATTTCCATAAAGGCTGTAAATTGCACTTAGAAGGTCATGGTTGCCCGGTGTATGCATGACTGTTTTACCCTGACTAATGAGTTTTATCGATACGTCCGGCCTTGACAGCGCGATACGCGTTAAAATTTCATTTATATATCCTGCTTCAACAGAATCGTTTTTCAGAAATTTATACCTTGCCGGCGTATTATAGAAAAGTTCTTTAATATCAAATGTTGTTCCCACAGGAGCGCCTGCCGGCGATGAAGATATAATGTTTCCGCCCTCTATGTATATCCTTGTTCCATTTGGGTCATTTTCAGCTCTTGTTACCATTTCAACCTTAGCAACAGACGCGACGCTCGCGAGGGCTTCACCGCGAAAACCCATTGTGGAAACCCGCCCAAGGTCTTCTATTGTTCTTATTTTACTTGTCGCATGCCGCTCAAAAACCATAGCGGCGTCATCGGCTTCTATGCCGTGGCCGTTGTCTGTAATGCGAATGCTTTTTTTCCCGCCGTTAGCTATTTCAACGATAACCGATGTTGCCCCGGCATCAAGCGAATTTTCAACCAGCTCCTTCACTACCGAGGCTGGGCGTTCGATTACTTCACCGGCTGCAATCTGGTTCGCGGTATTCTCATCAAGTATTACAATCCTTCCCATAGTATGTAACTCCTATATGGTATTGTTCCAATTGATATCGGGTTATAATCTCATCATTTCAGCTTCTGCTGCAGTGAATATAATTTATTCAGCGCATCAAGCGGTGTCAGCGTTGTGGCGTCAACTGATCTAAGCTCTTCAATCACATCTCTTTCGCCCCGCGACAATGCACCGGCAGTTAAAAGATCCACCTGGCCTTCAAGAGGTTTTAAATTCTTTTTTCTGTACCTGCCGCCTTTGTTAATATCCGCCGCATCCAGCTCCTGCATTATTTCTCTGGCTTTGTCAATAACAAGCTGCGGAACTCCCGCAAGCCGCGCCACTTCTATGCCGTAGCTCCTGTTAGCTCCGCCCGGCTTTATTTTTCTAAGGAATATGATGTCCTCTCCCTTTTTCTTCACTTCAATACAGCAGTTCCTGATACCGTTCAGCTTGTCCTCCAACTCGGTCAGTTCATGGTAATGTGTCGCAAAAAGAGTCCTGCAGCCGAGGCGTCCTTTATCGTTTATATATTCTATTACCGACCATGCTATTGACAGTCCGTCATATGTACTTGTACCGCGTCCTATTTCATCAAGAATCAAAAGGCTTTTCGGGGTTGCGTTATTTAGAATGTTTGCAACTTCCATCATTTCAACCATGAATGTGCTTTGCCCGGATGCCAAATCGTCCGATGCTCCAACCCTTGTGTAAATCCTGTCGACAAGACCTATCAAAGCTTCGGCGGCCGGCACGAAACTTCCTATCTGCGCCATTAACACAATAAGCGCAACCTGCCGCATATATGTTGATTTGCCTGCCATATTCGGTCCCGTTATTATAATAATACGGCTGCTGTCATTATCGAGAACGGTATTGTTTGGAACGAACGGCGTATTTGACAGCGTTTTTTCAACAACAGGGTGCCTGCCTTCGCTGATTTTTATTTCACCGCCTTCATGGATCACAGGTTTCGTATAGTTTTCCCTGTCGGCAACCTCCGCGAGAGAACAGAGTACATCAAGCAGCGCAATCTGTTCGGCGGTATTCAGAATGCGGGTAACCTGAGACGCAATCTCTGCGCGGATTTCACAAAAGAGTTCGTATTCAAGCGCGGTAACCTTTTCTTCGGCTCCAAGTATCGTGTCTTCAAGGTTCTTCAACTCTTCGGTAATAAAGCGCTCGCAGTTTACAAGCGTTTGTTTTCTTATATACCTGTCGGGAACCTGCGAAAGGTATGAATTCGTTACTTCGATGTAATATCCAAAAACCTTGTTGAACCTGATTCTTAAATTTTTTATTCCCGTTGCTTCCCTTTCGCGGCTTTCCAAATCGGCTATCCATTGTTTTCCGTCAACATAAGCGCCGCGGTATTTATCCACTTCATCTGAAAATCCGGTTTTGATAATTCCGCCGTCCTTTAAAGTTAAAGGGGCATCTTCCGAAATTGATGAATCTATAGTGTCATAAATATCCTGAAGCGGATCAAGATTATTTAAAATGTTAATGTTCATTTTTGCCTGAAGGCCGGATATCAATTCCCTTATGTGCGGAATTCTTAATATCGAATCCTTAAGCGAAAGCAGATCGCGGGCATTAACATTTCCGACAACAAGTTTTGATGCAAGCCGTTCGATATCGTACACTCGTTTCAGATGTTCAATCGTTTCTTTCCGAACCATAAATTTATCTTTTAGTTCCTCAACAGCGTCCAGGCGCTCGTTAATGAGATCGATATCAAGCAGCGGCTGGTCAAGCCACTTTCTCAGCTTCCTTCCGCCCATTGCCGTCATTGTTCTGTCAAGGACCCATAAAAGGCTTCCGCGCTTTTTCCTTTCTCGGATTGTTTCGGTTAATTCAAGGTTTCTTCGGCTTGATGCGTCAATCATCATATATTTTTCGATTGAATAAAGCTTTATTTCCCTGATATGGCTTAATACGGCCTTTTGTGTTGAATTAAGATAGTAAAGGAGTGCCCCTGACGCGCAAAGCGCAAGCTCCTGCTGCTTTAAATCATCAAAGCCGGTTTTTCCTTCAGCTTCAGCCAACGCATTTTCTCTGTCATATGCTTCGCTGTCAAGAACCGACACATATACTCCTGTTTTCTCCTTCAGATCATTTATTGAAGCAGCCTTTTCGAATTCATTGTTAATAACTATTTCAGACGGCTTGTAACGGGATATTTCATCAATCAGTTTTTTGTATGTATTTCCAAATATTATCTGTGTCGCATAAAATTCGCCCGTTGTCACATCGGCCGCAGCAATCCCGAAATAAGATTTATTGCAGTATATCGACATCAGGAAATTGTTCTTTTTTTCTTCAAGCATTGAAGGATCGGTTACCGTTCCCGGAGTTATCACACGGGTTACCTCACGCTTTACTATACCCTTTGCGAGGGCGGGATCTTCGACCTGCTCGCATACCGCAACCTTGTAACCTTTATTTATCAACCGTGCTATGTAATTATGCGCGGAATGCCATGGTACCCCGCACATCGGCGCTCGTTCTTCAAAGCCGCAGTCGCGGCCTGTCAGAGTTATTTCCAATTCTCTTGACGCTATTTCGGCATCTTCAAAAAACAGTTCATAAAAATCACCCAATCTGAAAAAAAGCAGACAGTCCTTGTATTTGGCTTTTGTATCAACATACTGCTGCATCATTGGCGTAAGTTTCATTGTTTGCTCCCTCCGGGTTGAATAAATCCAAAAACGGGTCTCAATTGGTAACCCTGCCTTCGAGCCAGAATGGCCAGGCCTTTACTATCTCAACATTTACAAGCTGGCCTGTTAAATCACTCTCGCAGGAAAAATTCACAAGTTTATACTTCCTTGTCCTTCCGGTATACATTGCACTGTTCTGACGGCTCCTGCCTTCAACCAAAACTTCTACACTTTTTCCTTCATACTCAAGGTTTATTTCATTTCCTATCATATTCTGCAATTTTAGAAGACGGCCGAACCTTTCTTTTTTTATTTCCTCCGATACCTGATTTTCAAGCTTTGCCGCCTTTGTTCCTGTTCTTTTTGAATACAGAAAAGTGAATGCCTGATCAAAACGGACCTTTTCCACGACATCAAGAGTATGCCTGAAATCTTCTTCGGTTTCACCCGGAAACCCGACGATAATATCAGTAGTAAACGCGATATCCGGGATCGCCTCGCGGACTTTATCTATAAGGCCCAGGTAATGCCCCTTTGTATATTTTCTGTTCATTTCCTTCAATATTCTGCTTGAGCCCGACTGGAAAGGCAAATGAAGGTGTTCGCACAATGACGGAAGCTCTTTCATTGCGGTTATTAAACTATCTGAAAGGTCCTTCGGGTGCGATGTCATAAAGCGTATTCTTTCAATTCCTTTGATATCGTTTAGTGCGTAGAGAAGTGAAGCAAACCCGTCCTTCATGCCCAAATCGTTTCCATAAGAATTCACATTCTGTCCTAAAAGCGTTATTTCTTTATATCCCAACCCCGCAAGCTTTTCAACTTCCGAAACGATATCCTCTTTCCTTCTGCTGCGCTCTCTTCCGCGCACATACGGAACAATACAGTACGAACAGTAATTGTTGCAGCCAAGTACAATATTAACCCATGCTTTAACCCTGTCAGCTCTCGCGGCAGGCACTCCCTCAACCGTAAGGCCTTCGGCGTCCCATATATCAAAAACGCGTTTTCCGGTC
>JAAYBO010000107.1 GCA_012730095.1 Clostridiaceae bacterium | reverse complement strand
GTTCTTGGTTTTTTGTTTACAAGCCTTTTTATATCATTTTGCAATGAAATATCAAATATAGTGTATCCTGGTCAGAATGTAGGGCGCATGCTGTACCTTCTTTCATTTACCGGAGTTTTTTTCTATCTGCAGCAAACGCTCTTGGGAATTCTAAATGGCTTAGGAAAGGAAACCGAAACGTTAAAACATTCAATGCTCAGCAGTGTTATAAGGCTGGGTTTTGTGTGGTTTGCAATTCCGATCTTCGGCCTTGAAGCTTATATTGCCGCAATTGTAATAAGCAATTTTATCAGCGCTTCATTGAATATACGTACAACAGTAAAAACAACGGGAATGGCAATTGAAATAGGCGATTGGCTGATAAAACCACTTATCGCGTGCGTTTCAGGTATTATCATAGCACCTGCGGTAAAAATGCTGACTTTATCGGTAGTTGTGTCACCTGTCCCGGTTCTTTTTATTTCAGCGGGTATTACAGGAATGCTGATGATTGTGATGCTTATACTTCTGGGAGTTTTCGATCTAAAGGATATACGCCATATGCTGCCTTTACATATTGATAAATTCCGAAAACTATAATTTAACACTAATCCTGATAGTTTCACAAAAAGGTTCTCTGTGATAATATGTTTTTTAGAGGTGGTGAGTATATGTGTGATACTTTGTGTGCTTTTTCGCCATATGCTGAACAGGGTACTGTCCTTTTTGCAAAAAACAGTGATCGAAGCCCAAATGAACCGCATTTGGTAATACATGTTCCGGAAAAAGAGCATATAGCCGGCAGCCCGTTAAAACTCACATACATAACTATTCCACAAGTTAAATATACATATGCGGCAGTACTGTGCAAGCCTTCATGGATATGGGGCGCTGAGATGGGTGTAAACTCAGCCTCTGTAGCAATAGGAAACGAAGCGGTTTTTACGAAAGTTAAACGCGGCCCGGAGGCTTTAATCGGCATGGATTTGGTCCGTTTGGCCCTTGAAAGATGTGAAACCGCGGAAAAAGCGGTCGAACTGATTACTTCCCTGCTTGAGAAATACGGACAGGGCGGAAACTGTGGATTTGATCATGAATTCTTCTATGATAACAGTTTTTTAATTGTCGATCCGAAGGAAGGGTATGTTATAGAAACAGCAGGCAAACGCTGGGCAGTTGTAAAAGTTTCCGGAAAACATGCAATATCCAACCGGTTGAGTATACGCAAAGAGCATATTTACCGGGGCGGAGTGGATGAAGATTTCGATTTTGCAGGAAAACTAACGAATCGATTATATACTTATTTCTCGGGTTCAAAAAAAAGGCTTGAGTCTTCGTATTTATCAATTAAAGAAAATATGGACGCATCAATGATGATGAAGGCATTGAGAAAACATTATCCCAAAGATGATTCAACTGTATTTAAGCGCGGAAGCGTACGAAGTGTATGCATGCATGCAGGAGGGCTAATCGGCGACCATACCACCGGAAGCCTTGTTGCAGTGCTGCGTGATAATAAACCTTCAACGCTTTGGGTAACAGGTTCTTCTACTCCATGCATCTCCTGTTTTAAGCCTGTTTTTGTAGAAATTGATTCCGGTGCCCCGGTTTTTTATGACGAATGCGAGTCTAAAAACTACTGGCTGAAGCGCGAAGCTATACACAGAAGTGTCCTAACCGGTGTTATCAACCCGGATATTCTACGAAGTAAGTTGCAGGAACTTGAAAAAGACTTCATATCACGGGAGAAAGAATTATTTAGTAATTCAAATCCGGATCTTCAGGAGCTTAAACAGTTTTCCATTGAAGCAGCCGAAAAAGAGGAAAAGGCAATTTCCTGTTTTTTAACCGAAAAAGAGTGGAGTATGCCTTCAAAGAACCGCTTCAACCGTTATTGGAACAAAAAGAATAAAGAATTGGCCAATGCCTGTTTAAGGTAATACTCTTTGCATATTTATTAAGAAAGGATAACGGGATAAGGTTTTCACACATAAAATATAAAGTACAACGAAATTTGAAGAGATTGGAAGGAATCAGGAGTTATTTTGCCATAATGAAGTATAATCACTAACAATAGTCAAAGAAAGTCAAAAACAAAACTTGAATTTAATTTTAAATGCTATTAAAATATAAACAGAAGGTCAAAGATAGTCAAAGTTAATAGAATATTTAATGGAGGTGTTATTAATGTTCGGATTGGTACCCTATATCAGAAGAAACACAGGTTTGACAAAAAGAGGTGACATCTGGGGCATAGATAGGTTGTTTGACGATTTCTTCAACGATTCATTCTTTGGCAGATGGGTAAATACACCGGTAAGGGCAGACATCCGTGAAACTGAAAACGAATGGCTCATAGATGCGGAACTGCCGGGAGTGGATAAGAATGATATTCAAATCGACTTAAACGATGGCCTGCTCACAATTTCAGTAGAGCAGAAGAAGGAAGTAAGCGAAGAAAACGAAAATTATATACGTCGTGAAAGAGCTTACGGAAACTACAAAAGAAGTTTTTATGTGGAAGACGTTAAGGAAGAAGACATTAAAGCCGTATACAAGGATGGCATACTGTCCTTAGTGCTTCCAAAAGAAAAGCCGGACAAAAAGAAGAAAGTAAAAATCGATGTACAATAGAGATAGAAACATTAGAGAGAAATGATTAAATAACTTGATATGACAGAAATAAAAACTGGGAACAGGTTAAAACACTCAAATACATGTCCAAGGAATCGGGCGGGATGCTTATCGAATAATGACAGGCATCCCGTTTTTGATATCAATTAATCATACATTATTTTTCTTATTCCGCTTATGGTTTTTGTTGAAATTCAGCAATGAACCCCGGACAATATACTCACTGCCGTATTTTTCTCTAATCCTGTCGATACTTTCATTAAGTTTTGCTCCTTCTTTTTTTCCGGGAGATACTGCTTCAAACATGTCAATCTGGAGAGAGGGTTCCTTTTCCAACTGAGATGTAGCAACGCCAATCAACCGGATGGGCTCGCGTTTCCATACCTGATCAAACAGGGAAGCAGCTGTGGAAAAAATTATATTAGTGTCTTGCGTCGGCCTGTTCAGCTTTTTTTGACGTGAATATGACTTAAAACTGCTGTTTTTAATATGAACAGCCACTACACCTGCATACAGCCCCGCTTTTCTCAACCGTGTTCCCACCGTTTCACTTAAGGATAAAATATATAAACGTGCTGTCTCCCTGTCGGTAATGTCAAAGCTGACAGTGGTTTCATTGCTTAAGTCCTTTGCTTCAGATTCCGATGATTTAACCGGCGAATCATCAATTCCGTTTGCATATTCCCAGATCATCCGTCCGTATTTCTTAAGCTGCTGTTCCAATATATCCGCTCTTGTGTTTGCCAGATCACCAATGGTCTTAATCCCCATCATATTTAATTTTGCTAAGGAAGCTTTTCCTACCATATAAAGCTTAGAGACGGGCAGCGGCCACATCTTCTCCCTGATTTCGTCCTGAAACAGCGTATGAACTTTGTCCGGCTTTTCAAAATCGGAAGCCATTTTAGCTAACAGCTTGTTTTCCGAAATGCCTACATTAACGGTAAATCCCAGTTCATCGCGTATATTATTTTTTATCTTATGGGCGAGGCGAATTGAATCGCTGCCATATATAAGCTTTAAGCCTGTTATATCAATAAAACATTCGTCAATACTGAATTTTTCAATATCGGGTGTGTATCGAAGCAGCAGGTCGGTCATAGCCTGTGACTGCCTTGTGTAAACATCATGACTTGGAGGAACCATAACCAGATCGGGACATTTTTTTATTGCCTGAAAAACCGGCTCGCCGGTAACTATACCGTATTTTTTGGCGGGAATTGATTTTGCCAGTACGATTCCGTGCCTTTTGGACGGATCACCTGCAACAATGGAAGGAACTGTACGAAGGTCAACAGTATTTCCTTTCTTTAAACACTCAAGCGCTTCCCAGCTTAAATAGGCTGAATTCACATCAATATGAAATATTGTCCGCTCTTTCAAATTCATATACACTCCAAAGAACAATTGAATATTTGATTTAATCGTATCATAAAAAAGCCCGTTTTTCTCGTTAAATATTCCCGTTTTGTCTGCTTTAAAACACCAATCAGATTTTAAGCTTTTTATTTTTGATCCAATATTGGAAAACATCACGGCCCTCCCGCTAATTATCAAGTATCTTTATAATTTCAAAATCAATACCTGAAGGAAGTGAAAATAAATGTGCACATCTTTGTTTTTTATGTAACATTTGATAGAATTGTATTACTGCTGTTCAGGTGCGCAATTATTATGAAAAATTCCTGTACCGAAACATGGAGCTATGACGGATCATGCCTTTGAGATATATGGCCGCAGCGGAGATAAGCAAGTATTTGTTAAAATAGAGTACATAATTTAACTTTAAATATTTAAGGAGTACTGAAATGAATGTAAATGACAAGATTAAATTGCTGCGTGAGCATATGAAAAAAAATGGACTTGATGCATACATTATTCCAAGCTCTGATCCGCATTTAAGTGAATATGTTGCCGATCACTGGAAAGCAAGAGCGTGGATATCCGGGTTTACCGGTTCGGCGGGCACATTTGTTGCTGCAATGGATGAAAGCGGCCTGTGGACTGACGGCAGGTATTTCATTCAGGCGGAAAAGCAGCTGACAGGCTCTGAAATTAAATTATTTAAAATGGGTAATCCCGGTGTTCCGTCATATACGGAGTGGATTGCTGAAAAATTGAAAAACGGAGATTGTGT
>JAAYBO010000106.1 GCA_012730095.1 Clostridiaceae bacterium | reverse complement strand
CGGGGTTTCCATTGCAGAATAAGAAAACATTTCAAAAGTAAGATCAGAACAGCAATAAAAAATGTCAGTAATAAATAAAAAAAAAGTAAAAATCAGTGTTGATTAGTTACTTCTATTCAACTATAATTTCTTTATGGATTTATTTAGGATATCAACCTAATGTTGAAATTGCCAAGCAATTTCTCGCGTTAATATTATATATAAGAGATAAAAAAATCCGGAAACGGAATAACTGCCTGATGCGGCAGTACGGGTATGTATTTCCCTTCTCCCGTTGTTTTAATGTGTAGTGAGGAACCTGAACTTATGAATGAGTATTTTTATTCTTTTCTTCTGGAAAACGTACCATATCTTATGGTAGACAATGGTATTGTTAGCCAAGTGGGAGAGCTGCTCCTTGCGCAGCTTGGCTACGAAAAAGACGATATAGTCGGTCTAAGTGAACTTGAAGTTCTTGATACTTTATTTGGGGTTCGCAACAAGATACAACCTGAAAAAAAGAAGTTCCTTCATTTGATTTCCTCAAAAAGCGGGGAGATGTTTTTTTACTCTATTCAGGTTTGTGATCATATCAGTTCAAGGCAGCGTCTTTATATTTTCAAAAAGCGCGACAGCATACAGTACGACCTTAACATCATACATCAGTTGATTTCAAATAGCCCGTTCGGGATGGCAGTTTTCAGTGTTCCTGATATAACGCTTCTGAATGCAAACCAGTCGTGGCTGAAGCGTCTTGATGAGCCGTATAATACAAGGGAGGCAAGTATTGGCAGACATATCAGTGAAATAATTACGGGTTGGAAAGGAAGTGTTCTTGAAAGTATCTGGAACACGGTTTTAGTGTCCGGAAAGTCTTGCTATCTGCCTGAATACCGCTATATTGGTTTAAAGAAGGGTTTGTCTTATTGGAATATTTCGCTGACGCCAATCTATGAGGACAGTATACTTGCATATTTTGTTGAAATAACTCATGATGTTACCGAAACCGTTATGAACCGGGATAAAATCAGATTTCAACGGGACCAGTTATTTAAACAGTTTCAACAATTCGAGACGGTTGTTGAAAATATGTCCGATGCCCTTTTTGTCCTGTACCCGGATTCTGCTGCCATATCTCTGAATCAGGAAGCACATTTCATAAAACACCTGTTTAATGGGTTTAACAAGATGGAAAAAATCCGGGATGATATAAAATATTATGATGAAAACGACAAAGAAATACCGTATAATTCACTGCCTGCATTCAGAATATTGCAGGGCGAGCATTATAAAGCATTCAGAGTTACTGTTAAAGCACGTGATAATACGCATCATTTCAGCATAAGCGGAAGGCCTGTGTTCGATAACAAAAAAAACATATTTTTCTCGATTGTTTGCATTCGCGATGTAACAAGCCAGGTAAACCACGATAATTATATGCTGAAGATTGAAAAAGAAAAAAAAGAATATCTTGAACGCGTAATTAGATTAAAGGATGATTTTCTGACCTTAATTTCGCATGAATTTAAAACTCCGCTAACGGTTATAGGAACTGCTATTCAGGCTATGGAATTACTTTGCGGAAATGAACTAAGCATCAAGGCAAAACGATATATTGATACAATAAGGCAAAATTCACTTCGGCAGCTAAGACTTGTCAGCAATCTTCTTGATATTACCCGGGGTACTGCTGACCAGATCCGTTTACATAAAAGGAGTGTTGATATTGTACTGCTAACCAGGCTGATAACTGATTCAGTAAAGATTTATGCAGCTCAAAAAAATCTTCAGATTACTTTCTTATCCGATTTTGATAAAAAACTTATATTTATTGATGATGAGAAGTATGAGCGTATTGTTTTGAATTTATTGTCAAATGCGATAAAGTTTACGCCTAAAGGCAAAAGCATTCAGGTTCGCCTATACAAAGAAAAAGATTATATCAATCTTGAAGTTAAGGATGAAGGTGTTGGAATTCCAAAAGAAAAAATCGGATTAATATTTGAACGTTTCGGTCAGGTTGATAACAGTCTGTCAAGACAAGCCGAGGGAACAGGGATGGGGTTGTATCTTGTAAAAATGTTTGTTGAGCAAATGGGAGGAAGCATTTCCGCTTCCAGTACGCTATACAAAGGTGCAACTTTCCTTGTAAAACTTCCGGATGAACCAATCGGACAGCACGATATGACAAGTGAACTTGAAACGGTAGATAATAAAAAAATAATACATATGATGAATATTGAATTTTCCGATATTTACCTGTCTAAATAATATTTATCATGTACTTTTTTACTTTTCATTATTGATTTCATCCGGTATAATAAATAGGATTGAACCGAATAACCTGGACAACATATAAAACAACTAAAGAAATTGCTTGGCAAGAGGACATCTTTTGCCTCGTTATTTTAAAGGGGAAACAAAAGTGCTTCAAGCTTTATTTATTGTTTTAGTTCCTGCAGGTATATTGTATTTATCAAGAAGAAACAAGTTTATTGGAATAGTCAGCCCTATCCTGTTAAGTTATATTGCAGGTATTACAATTGGAAATCTAGGTTTTGGGCTTAATGAAAACATTTCAATGCAGATATCTGAAATAGCTGTACCTGTCGCTATTCCATTCATTCTGTATTCGGTCGATATCAAAAAATGGCTGAGGATGACAAGAACTACGACAAAATCTTTTACGCTGGTTATAATAAGCGCGATAATAAGCG
>JAAYBO010000105.1 GCA_012730095.1 Clostridiaceae bacterium | reverse complement strand
TTGGCCTTCTGAGAAGGTTTGTCGGAATGCTTACCGATTCAAGAAGCTTTTTGTCATACACGAGGCATGAATATTTCCGCCGGATATTGTGTAATCTTATCGGCAGATGGGCTGAGGACGGAGAAGTACCGATGGATATCGAAATACTTGGCGCAATGGTTCAGGAAATTTGTTATTACAACGCAAAGAACTATTTTGGCTTTTAACTAAAACAGCGTGCATATTGGGGTTAATTCCGAACATATACAAAGAAGAAAGGACAGGAGCTGTCATAATGGTAATTCCTGTCCTTCAAACTATATTATTTCAGACTTTTTAAAAATTTTTCCCATAAAATATTTCATGCATTTCTTTCCATAACTTCTCACGTATAAGCTCTCTTTCTTCCGCGTCCAGATCTTTTTCATCAATATCAAAAAGATAATTGTCAAGATGTATTTCTTTAAGAAGCATCTTTGTGTGAAATATATTTTCCTGATATACATTAACATCAATAAGGTTATAGCGGTGTATAACACTCTGCGGAATATAATTTTGTATCGAATTTATCGAATGATCGATAAAATGCTTCCTGCCTTCTTCATCCCTTGTAAAGCCGCGCACTCTGTAGTCCATTATAATTATATCGGAATCAAAGCTGCTGATAAGAAATTCCAGTGCATTCAGCGGTGATATTTGCCCACAGGTGGAAACATCAATATCAACCCTGAAAGTTGAGATTGCTTCATCGGGATGGCTCTCAGGATATGTGTGTACCGTTACATGACTTTTATCAAGATGACAAATAACCGAATCCTTATAAGGAATAATGCCGCCATTGCAGGAAATATCAAGTGACGCAACCGGTACCTCTTTTTCCGATATCATAAAGGTAACGCTGGCTCCTTGAGGCTCATAGTCCTGCTTCGCAATATTGAGAACTTTCGCGCCGATTATTTCTGTTACATTGGTAAGGATTTCGGTCAGCCTGGAGGAATTGTACTGTTCATCAATATATTCAATATATTTTTTTTTGTCCTCAGGTGTTTTCGCGTAGCATATATCGTATATATTAAAGCTTAAGGATTTAGTAAGGTTATTAAAACCATATAATTTCAGCTTTTGTGAACTTTGTACCATTCCTTCCAGCTCCTTTTATTTCGATATTAAATTCCACCTCTATCAATGGCGGACAACCAATTTACAGATATAGAACAATTTTCTGATGAAACGGTGTGTTGAAAATGCCAGGAAGTATCTTCCGTTATTTTAAAAAGCAAGAACAATTATAGCACAAATAGTACTTAAATCAAGATTTTTAGAATTTATATTTGTTTTACTTGGGATAAGGCGTTTTAAGTCCCACCGTCGTCGCAGGAGGAAGGCGGAGCACGACGGAACCTGGTCATCAATACAACGCGGATTAAATGGCAGGGCTCTACGGGGGTACAGGACAAATTTACTCGATTTATTATAAATTGTAAACCAATGTTACAAAATCACGCATGTTTTTTGTGTTTTTGCTCAACTTATGAGCCAACTTGTCAATTGTTTCTGTAAAATGTCACGATGAAAGCCAAGATGTATTGTTCTCATAAGAGCATCTTAAAGGTATATTGTATACTATTATCAAGAAAATACTAAAAGCGGAAGACCATTTTAAAATATTTCGTCTGTTATCTCAAATAAACATAATAATGCGAAAAAAAACAGCAGTCCGGTTTGAACCGCTGTATTGGACAGTTTTAAAGCTATTCACTATAAACTTCTGTTGAAAAAGCAGGCTTATTTTCCAAAGTATCATGTACAGGGCAGTGTTTTTCAATAAAGTCCACGAATTTTTCAATTTCGTCTTTTGTATTATCGGCTTTAATATAAAAGCGTGTGGTAATTTTCGAGAATCCAATTTTAGCATCTTTGTTTTTGCCTAAAAAGCCATCTGGATCCAAAATACCTTCCAATTCGATTCGTATATCCTGAAGATTTATTTTGTTTTTTTGTGCAAAAGCTTTCGCAACAATACATTTGCATGCGCCAAGTGCGGCGAGCAGGCATTCCACAGGATTCATTCCCTTATCATTACCACCCAGAGATTCAGGTTCATCCAATATTATTTTGAAATTGCGCGCGCCGCATTCAATTGTCAGACCATCCTGCGGTTTTGTGGCTGCTTTGAATACCATTTGTCCCATAATAACCCTCCGAAAAAATTATTTACATTTAGTTTACCCATGGAATACCATTGTATAACAAAAAATTCACAGAATTAAGAAGGGTTTAATATTAACTTTATTTGAAAATTGGACAGACAGTGTATTTGTAAAGCTTCGTGATCGGCATATACGACATCTTTGCCTTTCTCAGCCCGCTTATCCCCATATCTTCCTCACGGTTTATATATTTCGTTTGCGAAAAGGTTCTTGAAACAAATTCCCTGTTAATAACGGCATATATTCCATGTATATCGGTATTCCCCTTTTCTATATGAATAACCGCGGTATCATCATTTAACATCTCCCCGATTGTAAACGCTTCGAATGATCCGTTAACTTTAATCAAGGCCCCTTTCAGAGCCGGGAAGCGATCCCAATTGTCAAGCAGCTCATAACAAGCCCATCTCTCACATTCGGGAGAGTCGCCTTCGCAGTCACAGGCGCCACTTGCTTCATTTTTTTCACACCACTGGTCAAAAATCCTCTTACATTCACCAATATGCTCTTTTTGGAGTTCCACATATTCAAATCCCCCATACTCCCTCATAAATTTATTTATGTGGTTGCGTTTTGAACTGAGTTTTTTACCAGCAAGAGTTGTCAGGCTTTCGGTGCTGTAAATATAGTCCGAAATTGCCTCAATTTTTTTAATTGACAGTTTCGCGTTAAGATATTTTTTAAATAAACAAACCATACTCTCTTCAACACGCCCAAAAATAAGTTTCCATCCCTGTCTATCAAAAAATTCTTTTAATATATTAACAACACTTATAAAGTCCTCACTGCGAAATTCACCAATCGGTAAAGGACAGAATGCAAAAGGGGGATACCTTTTAGAATTGGATATCATTAAAAGCATATCGTTTGCTATCGTAAAGCGTGTATTGTAACTTCTTCTCCACATAAACATATTTGAAAAAGCCATTTCGGACGCTCGTGAGTTTACATTTTTAAAAACTTTATCAAATATCTCCATATCCGATATTTCTATTTCTTTCCACTGCATAAATTATTAATGTTCACTCCTTATCTTTCCATACATCATTGTTTAATCTCCAAAGCTTACTCCCATTTCCCTCGCTATATGGACAAGTTCTTCGGTTTCGGATACAAGCCGCGCCTTTCCGGCTACTTCTTCAAGAGGTACGGATTTTATCTGCTGATGATCGACGCAGACCATCCGGTTATATTCGCCTTTTTCCACTAATTTAACAGCCGAGGCTCCAAACCGGGTTGCAAGAATTCTGTCAAAAGGACATGGCTCTCCACCGCGCTGTAAATACCCAAGCACAGTTATACGATGTTCTATCGATGTTAGTTTTTCCAATTCGACAGCAAGATAATTACATTCTCCATCATAGTATAAACCTGTATCATACGTTATCTTCTTTTTTGCCGAGCCCGATTTTAGTTTTGCTCCGGCTCCGGCTGCCGCCACAATTATACTGAATCCTTTACCCGCGTTCTTCCTCTCAAAAATAGCCCTTGCAATTTTGTTAATATCATAAGGAATTTCCGGTATCAATATTACATCGGCTCCGCCTGCTATGCCGGACTCCAACGCAATCCAGCCGGATACCAGACCCATAACTTCAAGAATCATTACCCTATGATGAGACTCTGCGGTAGAATGAAGTTTGTCGATAGCCTGGGTTGCTGTATTGACCGCGGTCATAAACCCGAAGGTTATATCTGTTCCATATATATCGTTTTCAATCGTTTTTGGGATCGCCACGATTGGAATCCCTTTATCGGCAAGTTTTGCCGCGTAACGTATAGTGGCATCGCCGCCGATAACAACCAAACAATCTATTGAGTGCATCAAGAGGTTGTCCTTTATTCTATCACTCATATCCGTTTCACATTTTTCTTCTTTACCCGGTAAAATAACATGAAAAGGATCATAACGGTTCGTTGTACCAAGAATGGTACCTCCCTTATCCAATAGCCCTGATGCATCCGACAGTTTCATTTTATTAAATCGGTTTTCTACAAGCCCTTTATATCCGTCACGGAATCCAATTACTTCATAACCGTAATTATTTATAGCCGTTTTTACAACTGCGCGAATTGCCGCGTTTAATCCGGGACAGTCTCCCCCGCTGGTTAAAACCGCAATGCGTTTTCTTTTTATGATAATCTCCTCCTTCCCACTGTTCTATTGTTCCCCTTCAATAAATCCACTTTTTTTAAAATTAATAAATCCCTTCTGGCGGAAAAACTCATAAGATACAACCGCGACGGAATTTGACAGGTTCAGCGATCTAATGGATTCAAGCATTGGGATCCTTATACAGCTCTCATAGTTGTCTTTAAGTAAATTTTCAGGCAATCCCGCAGTTTCTTTTCCAAAAACAAAAAAGCATTCGTCAGGATAAGTAATGTCCGAATAAACATATTTTGCCTTAGTTGTTACATAATAAATTGGCAGCCCTGAAAACCTGCTCTTCAATGAATCCAGGCTCTTGTAATAATATATCCGGACGCTGTGCCAGTAATCAAGACCGGCACGTTTCAAATATTTATCTGAAACGGAAAAACCAAGAGGCTCTATGAGGTGAAGAATTGCCCCGGTAGCAGCGCATGTCCGGGCAATATTACCGGTGTTTTGGGGTATTTCAGGTTCAACAAGCACTATATTCAGCTGCATCTATAAACACTCCGCTTTTTTATAATAGCGTTTAGTTTTTTTCCAATGAAATATCAATGGTAACTTTTCCGTCATTGCCCAAATTCAGCGGAACGCATATCGTTTTCATACTACTTTGTGAAACCGTAATTTTCTCACCCATAAGCAGTGACGGGGGAGTAATTTCAATGCCGATCCCTTTTGTAAACAATATGGTAGCAGTATTCCCCATAATCATGTTTCCCAGTTCTGATATCGCACTTTTCGGCATATCGTCAAATTTTTCTATCGGCATGCCCCCCATCATAATTGAAGCTATTGACATTGCGGTTTCAATATTTAACGAGATTATTACCTGCCCCCGTAATTTACCTGTCAGACCAACTATAACTGCAACAGAGTCGCTTGGATACGGTGAATTCTTAAGATGTACTTTCCCAAGTGTCGGTTTGATTCCTGTCATCATTTGAATTACTTGCTGGCTAGCTTCAATAAACGGGTTTATGTACTCTACGTTCATAAAACTCTCCTATGCTCGCATATCATTCTATTTCTATTGTTGTTATATAGTAAGGGGTATGTTATATTTGCGGTGTTTTGTTACCTGTCCGAAACGAACATACCCATCTTTATATTATCATATATCGACAAACTTTGTATATAAATTAAACCGGAAAACCAATCTTATTATACACAATTCATTGCAGATCACGCTTTTGCGGTTCTTAAAAATTCTTACATTACCATAGTGGCAAGCCGTTTTTGCAACTTGCCGGATTCATGAACGTAATCCTGACAACCTCCTGTCAGTCATTAATCTTGAAACAAACCCCCTGCGTATATCAATTGCTTTATAATCGCACAGTTCATGGCAGCAAAAACAACAGATACACTTTTTATAATCAATGAGCGGAATATCCCCATTCTGAATATCAATAGCATCGGCAGGACAAATCTTCACACAATTACCACATCGCGTACATTTTTCCTCGGATATTACCGGTTTTGGTCTTGATTGCTTATTTATCAGCTTAAGGAAACTTCTTTTTAAGAAGCCTTGCCGTTTAACACCATATAAAGCCGGAACATAAAAATCATTGATTGTGATGTTTTCAATATTCTCACCAATTATGTTTATGGAATTGTAATCTGCCAATCCTCGTTTTTCAGCGTTTTTTAGAACCGGAATTTTCTCCGGTGGAATCTTGATAATTTTTGCCGCGGCAATATCCAGCGCAAAGCCGTTAGAAGACGCTAACAATAAGCCGATATGTTTTGGCGTTCCTGCGCTCGGTCCATACCCTTCCATGCCTTCAACCGCGTCCATAATGCTGATTTCCGGTTTCGCACTCAGATAAACATCAATTAAACTGTCTGCAAAGTCATTATAATCGGGCATCCTGAGATGCAAATCGGTTTTCGCCGTACCCGCAACGGCTCCAAACATATTTTTTACCGCACCGGTATATACCATCGAAGCGTGTGTCTTGAGCTTCGGGATATTTATGATAACATCGGCGTCCGCAAGCGGTTTCAGTATTTCAAGGCTTTTAACATATTTGGAATCCGGGCTGTTAATCTTTGTAACTCTTAAATCGTAGTTTAGTACCGCACCGGTTTCATCGGCCGCCTTCTCAATCCCGGTTGCCCTGTAAACATAACGGAGCATTGTCCGGCTGTACGGCCCGCCCGGGCTTTCCGCTATAATAACATTCCCGCCGGCTTTCTGAACCTGTGATATTACCGCCTTAACAACGGCAGGATGAGTTGTAGCCGCCTCTTCCGGCTTTTTATACATCAAAAGATTTGGTTTTACCGCTACCCGGTCACCGGGTTTTATAAAAGTTTTCCAGCCTCCAAGGTTATCGACCAGTTTCTCAACACAATTATACACAATATCATATTCATAATTTTTACAGCGTTCTATCGATACAGTATCCATATCATGCCTCTAATCATTATATAAAGCTTAGCAGTTTCCAAAGGTGAAATTCTGCCCTTGATTATTTATTATAACATGAATTTATTCAGCCGAGTATCGGTTGAATAAATTCATGTTATAATGTTCTCGGGCACCCGTTCGAAATCTTTGATTTCGGTAACGGGTGAGGTTATTTTAACATGAAATTATGAAAATCGTAAGATTTTCATAATTTTTACCGCTAAATATATTGCCAAAACGGTATCTTCCGGTGAAAACACTTCTGTTATTAATACACACTTCGTCTATACATTCAAACGTGGCATTATCAGGATCTGCCGCCTGAAATTCCTATTAATCAGACGTACTTGCCTGGTTTGACAAATCCTATATAACGCCGTATAATTAATCCGTTATAGTTTAAAATATTAAGTTAATATATATATAAATTATATGTATATGCATTAGGAGTGATAATAATGGGGGGGTATATCATCAAAAGAGTAGCATCTGCAATTATCACAATCTTTGCCGTTGCGACCATTACTTTTTTTCTGATGTTTCTTGTTCCAGGAGGTCCTTTTCTGGCCGAAAAGGCACCGACTCCTCAGACTATTGAAGCCCTTGAGAAGAAATACGGCTTGGATCAGCCTGTTGTAGTTCAATATGCTAATTATATGAAACGCTTAATATTTAAGCTTGATTTGGGTACTTCACTTAAGAAGCGCGGACAGGAAATAAATGATATTATCCGGGTAAGGTTTCCTGTATCCGCAAGGCTGGGCGCAATATCAGTTTGCACAGCAATTTGCCTTGGCATCCCCTTAGGTTCGATAGCCGCGCTAAATCGTGAAAAATGGCTGGATAGAACTATTATGGCTATATCTACGGTTGGCAACGCGATACCATCTTTTGTCGTAGCTACCGTACTGATGTATGTCTGCGGCGTTGTATTACGCATACTGCCTACTTTTGGCCTTACTTCCCCGGCACATTATATTTTACCGGTTATTTCGCTGTCATTTTATCCAACAGCGTATATTTCCCGGCTCACACGAACCAGTATGCTGGATGTGCTTGGACAGGATTATATGCGCACCGCGAAAGCAAAAGGGCTTTCCCAGTTTAAATCTTTGTTCAAGCATGCTTTAAGAAATGCGGTTTTGCCTGTTGTTACCTACCTGGGTCCGCTTCTTGCTTTTATTATGACAGGTAATTTTGTTGTGGAAAGAATATTTACAATACCGGGTCTTGGCAGTGAATTTATCAGTTCAATAACCGATCGCGATTATCCGTTGATTATGGGCACAACAATATTCTTAGCGACTTTATTGATTATTCTTAATGTTTTCGTGGATATTGCCTATAAAATCATTGATCCGCGTATCAAGTTGAAGTAGGGGGTGGCAGAATTATGGACGATAAAAGAAATCCTCTCAGTTTTCAATTGGATGTGTCGGATTTTTTACCGGCGGAAGAAAGCGAAAAGCAGAGCCTTGTTGTTATGCGGGAAAGTGTTAACTTTTGGAAGGATGGATTCCGCAGATTAAAAAAGAACAAGGTTGCCATGATATCATTAGTAGTGATTATCCTTATAATGATATTTGCGTTTGTTTTGCCGTCGTTTTATCCTTATTCGTATGAACAGCAAATTCGAGGCAGTGAAAACCTGGGGCTTTTGCAATATTCCGAAGATGAACTTGCCAGAAGAGCGGCGGGCGAAAAAGTTTTTCCGCATTTTCTCGGAACCGACAGTTTAGGCCGGGATACTACAATAAGAATTATGATGGGAAGTAGGATATCCCTTCTTGTCGGCCTTATAGCAAGTGCGATTATACTAATTATTGGTTCGACTTATGGAGCTATCTCCGGTTATTTCGGCGGAAAAATAGATATGATAATGATGCGTATTGTTGATATCATATATACAATTCCGGACATCCTTATTATTATTCTGCTTTCGGTTACGCTTAAATACCCGCTCAAAGATTTGGCGGCCAATGTAAAGGGATTTGCATGGATTGATATAGTAGGAGTAGGATTAATAAGTATATTTATTGTATTTTCATTGTTATATTGGGTTGGCATGTCGAGGATTGTCCGCGGCCAGATCCTGTCTTTGAAGGAACAGGATTATGTAATCGCTGCAAAAGCATTAGGCGCTTCAAGCGGAAGGATTATTAGAAAACATCTTCTGACAAACACAATCGGAACACTGATAGTAACTACTACACTGCAAATACCATCGGCAATATTTACCGAAAGCTTTCTAAGTTTTATCGGGCTTGGGGTATCGGCGCCGATGCCAAGTCTTGGGTCGATGGCATCACAGGCGCTAAACGGGATTAGATCATATCCCCACCGTTTAATGGCTCCCGCAATAATGATAAGTATCATTATTTTGTCATTTAATCTTCTCGGTGACGGATTACGGGACGCTTTTGATCCTAAACTTAAAGATTAGGCGGTATAAACTATGAGTAAAGCATTATTGAATATAAACAATTTAAAAGTTTCATTTTTTACACCCGCCGGCGAAGTAAAAGCGATTAACGACATATCTATCCGTATGGAAGAAGGAGATGTTTTAGGTATCGTCGGCGAAAGCGGCAGCGGAAAATCCGTTACGGCTTATTCTATTATGGGTTTGATTCCGTACCCGGGAAAAATTGTAAACGGCACTATTGAATTTAACGGGCATAATATCCATGAAATGGCTGAAAAAGAGCTGCAGAATATCCGCGGCAATGAAGTCAGCATTATTTTCCAGGATCCGATGACATCGTTAAACCCTGTATACACTGTAGGAAATCAGATACAGGAGGCTCTTTTCCTGCATACAAATATGGATAAGCAAAGGGCATATCAAAGATCACTTGAACTGTTGAATCTCGTAGGGATTAACGAACCTGAAAAGCGACTTAAACAATACCCCCATGAGCTTTCGGGCGGTATGCGGCAAAGGGTAATGATTGCTATTGCGCTGGCATGTGAGCCGAAACTGCTGATTGCGGACGAACCCACTACGGCGCTTGATGTTACGATTCAGGCTCAAATAATTGAATTAATGATGGAATTGAAGAAGAAAATAAATATGTCGATTATTGTCATAACCCACGATCTTGGTATTGTAGCAAGCATGTGCGATAAGATAGCTGTTATGTACGCGGGTAAAATTGTAGAATCGGGAACAATAGATGATATATTCTATAGTCCGCAGCATGAATATACAAAAGGGCTTTTAAAAAGTATTCCTAAGCTGAATAAAAAAGAGCATGAAAAACTGGTTCCTATTAAAGGAGTTCCGGTGGATATGCTGAATCCGCCGGCAGGCTGCCCATTCGCCCCGCGCTGTGACAGCTGCATGAAAATCTGTTTAAAGAGGATGCCGGAATACACGAATATTTCCGACGATCATAAATGCGCCTGCTGGCTGCTGCAGAAGAAAGAATACGAAGCTGCAACGGGAGGTGAGCGTTAATGGATGCAAAGAATAATAAAACACTTGTTGAAGTTCAGAATTTAAAACAATATTTTCCTGTTGGAAGCGGTCTTATTACAAATAAATATATAAAAGCGGTGGATGATATCTCTTTTCATATCGAAAAAGGAGAGACCCTTGGCCTTGTAGGAGAATCGGGATGCGGTAAAACTACGGCGGGCCGAACGATTCTTCGCCTTTATGAACCTACCGCGGGCAAAATTATATATGACGGCACAGATATTACCCATGCCGATATGATGCCGTACCGAAGGAGAATGCAAATTGTTTTTCAGGATCCTTATTCTTCGCTTAATCCAAGAATGACGGTCGGAGATATAGTAGGTGAGCCGATTGATATCCATAAGCTTGCTGATTCAAGGAAAGAAAGGAAAGATAAAATAATTCAAATACTGGAGTGCGTGGGTCTTAACAGCGAACATGCAAACCGCTTCCCTCATGAATTTTCAGGCGGACAACGCCAGAGGATAGGTATTGCCCGTGCACTTGCCGTTGATCCCGAGTTTATTGTATGCGACGAGCCAGTATCAGCGCTCGATGTTTCAATACAGGCACAAATTGTAAATATGTTTGAAGAGCTACAGGAAAAAATGGGGCTGACATATCTGTTTATTGCCCATGATTTATCTGTGGTAAAGCATATAAGCAGGCGTATCGGTGTAATGTACCTTGGAAAGCTGGTAGAACTTGCCGAAAGCTATGAGCTTACTTTCAATAATGTACATCCGTATACGCGTTCATTGATTTCCGCCATTCCGATACCAGATCCGGCTGAAAGCCGTGAAAAGAACCGTATTGTACTTGAAGGTGATGTTCCAAGCCCTTTGAACCCGCCAAGCGGCTGCCGCTTCCGTACAAGATGTCCATATGCGGATAAGCTATGCGCAGAGCAAGAACCGGAATTTGTTGAAATATCAAAAGGACATTTTGCAGCCTGCCATCATTTAGACAGAGTAGCGGACTAAATATTTGGCATCATATTGGTATTTCCCACATTCAGTACCAAAATTTTTTAACATATACTATATTGGTTTTATCCTGTTTGTGATAATATGTTATCATACCAGGTGTTGCTTGGTTAATTCTATTGCATTTATGCAAAAATAAATAGTAAAAAGGAGAGGAAAAACATGAAAAAAATCGCTATTCTTTTAGCGGCAGTTATGCTTTTCGGAATTGCAGCCAGCGGCTGCACAACACAACAAACAGCGACATCCGAACTTGCCGTACATGTAGGTTCGGAACCGGACATTATCGACCCGGCGTTGAATTCCGCGGTTGATGGCGCCACACTCCTGGTTCATGCTTTTGAAGGACTGATGACCCTTGACAGGGACGGAACACCTGTAGAAGCACAGGCCGAATCCTATACCATCAGTGATGACGGGTTAACCTACACATTCAAACTCCGCGATGGTTTGAAATGGAGTGACGGTAAGGAAATTACGGCGGAAGATTTCGTATACTCCTGGAACAGGGCAATTGATCCCGAAACAGCGGCTGACTATGCGTATATGTTTGAATCGATTGATGGCTATGAAACAGGGACTCTTAATGTATCTGCTCCTGACAGCAAAACAATTGTCGTAAAACTTAAAGCTGTTACGCCGTATTTCCTTGAATTATGTGCGTTCCCAACATTCTTCCCTGTTCGTAAGGATATCGTTGAAGCAAATCCCGACACATGGACGCTTGATCCGAAGACTTATATAGGCAATGGCCCGTATATGCTGGATGAATGGGTACATGATTCACATATGATTTACAAAAAGAACCCGAATTATTGGAATGCTTCAGCTATAACAGGCCCTGATCGCATTAAATTCCTGCTGATGGATGACGCGAATGCTATTCTTACCGCGTTCGAGACCGGAGAAATCCTGTTTGCCGATGATATGCCTAACGATGATATCAGCGCATGGAAGGATAAGCCTGAGTTTTATATCGAAGGGCAATTGGGAACATATTATGTCAGCTTTAACGTAACAAAACCGCATCTGGACAACCCGAAGGTTCGTCAGGCTCTGACATTGGCGGTAGATCGCGAATATATCTGCGTGAACATCGGCCAGGCAGGACAGCAGCCCGCGGGCGCATATGTTCCGACAGGTTTGTCTGATGCCGATCCGACGAAGGAATTCCGTGACGTTGGCGGCGACTATTATGATCCTTCATCCGCGGCTTACGAAGCAAATCTCGAAAAAGCAAAGCAGCTTCTTGCCGAGGCAGGGTATCCGAACGGCGAAGGCTTGCCAACTTTTGAATACCTGTACAACGAAAATACCGGGCATCAATTGATCGGTGAAGCGCTGCAGGATATGTGGAAAAAGATAGGCGTTAATATTTCTCTGGTTTCACAGGAATGGAATACGTTCCTTAACACCCGTAAGAACGGCGAATACGAAATCGCCCGTAACGGATGGCTCGGAGACTACAACGATCCTATTTCCTTCCTCGATATGTGGATAACCGGCAGCGGAAACAATGACGCGCAGTGGTCGAATTCTGACTACGACGCAATAATTACGAAGGTTAAGAGTTCGTCTGACAGAACTGAGCGTATGTCACTAATGCATCAGGCAGAAGACATAATATTTGACGAATGGATGCTTTGCCCCATTTACTATTATGTAGATATATATCTTAAGAGTGAAAAGCTTGACGGATTCTATTCATCACCACTGGGCTACAAGTATTTCATGTATACAACAATAAAGGACTAAAATCATTTATACTATAAAAAGGCGGGGTTTTTTTCCCCGCCTTTTTATATTTGGCCTTTTGTATAATGGTTCATAGACGAATTTCCAAACATTATTCCCGCGGGTTAACGGAAACTATAGCGAACATTTTCTTCTGAAAACGTATGCAAAATAATGTTATAATTAAGTATATCGAGTATATTATTGACATTACAAAGCTAATATGCTTTATAATGATATTACTCAGTATTTTTGAACATGAGGTGACAAATGAAAACAGTATTTAAGCTTTGCCTTACAGTGATTATTATTATACAAGTATTGCTTATGGTTTCATGTGCTTCTCCGGCAGATAAAGAAGACGACAAATTAACGGTCGCCGTATCAATCGTCCCTCAGGAAACCTTCGTTAAGGAAGTTGCCGGTGACACAGTTGATATTATTACGGCAATCCCTCCCGGAAAAAGCCCTGAAAACTATGCTCTGTCGCCTATGGAGCTTGAAAAACTAAGCCGTTCATCAGTTTACTTTACTATAGGGGTTCCTGCTGAAACAGGCATACTCGATAAGCTTAATGATATTAACGGCAGTATAAAAATTGTGGATTTAGCAGATAAGGTAAAAGAACAATATCCTGAAATTGAAGTTGCACCGGGTCATAGAGATCCCCATATATGGCTTTCACCGAAACGAGCTTCGGTAATGGTCGATATCATTTCACAGGAGCTGTCGGATGCGGATAAAGAAAACAGCGGCAGATACCGCGAAAACGCGCAGCTTTATATTGAAAAGCTTATTGAACTTGATAAGGAAATAAGCGGGTTATTCAGTAATCTAAAAAACAGGACATTTATTATTTATCATCCGTCCCTTGGCTACTTTGCCGATGATTATGGGCTTAATATGGTTTCGATTGAAGAAGGAGGCAAGGAAGCTGCTCCTTCAAACCTTCAAAAAGTTATTGACATTGCAAGGGAACAGAATATAAAAACAGTTTTTTACCAGTCTGAAATTGACAGCAAACAGTCAAGTGTACTGGCTGATGAGATAGGAGGAAAACCGGTGCAGGTGGCTCCCCTTGCTCCAAACTATATTGACAATATTAAGAAAATAGCCGCAGAAATAATCAACTCATTTGAATAAGTATGAAATAAGGTGCAAAAAATGAATTACGCGATAGAGATAAAAGACCTTACCGTTTATTATAACAATACATGCGCTTTGTCGGGCATTAATCTCACGGTAGCCAAAAATGATTTTCTTGCAATTATCGGACCAAACGGTGGAGGAAAAAGTACACTTGTTAAGTCAGTTCTCGGAATAGTGAAGCCTCAGAACGGAGAGATTAAAATTTTTGGTCAAAGACCTGAAAAATATACTGTTCCAATTGGTTATGTCCCACAGTTTTCACATTCCATTCACGACTTTCCAATTATGGTTATCGATGTTATATTAACGGGCAGATTGCAGAGAGGAACAGGTTTATTCCACCGCTACTCAAAAAAAGACTATGAAATTGCTGAAAACATGCTTGATAAGCTGAATATCACTCATTTGAAAGATAGACAGATTTCTGAATTATCCGGCGGACAATTTCAAAAAGTAATGATTTTAAGAGCTCTTGCCACAGAACCTGAATTATTACTGTTGGATGAGCCTACCGCTAATATCGACAACGATTCAAAGACACAGATATATGAGTTTTTAAAAGAAATAAACCGCTCGGTGACAATTATTCTTATTACGCATGACACTGCGGCAATATCCTCATATGTTAAAAATGTGGCATGCCTTAATAAAAAACTGTTTTATCATGGTGAAATTGAGCTTGATAATGATATTATACAAAAAACTTTTGGGTGCCCCGTTGATTTGATTGCGCACGGCGTTCCCCACAGAGTTTTAAAAAATCATGGGGAGTGACGGTATGTTAAAAGCACTGTTTGAGTATAATTTTTTACAGAACGCATTTTATTGCTCCATTCTTATAAGCATTGTATGCGGAATTATTGGAACGGTTATAATTCTAAAAAAGCTTGCAATGATGAGCGGAGGAATAGCCCATACCTCTTTCGGAGGTGTTGGTCTGGGTTATTTCCTTGGAATTGAGCCTATTATCGGTGCCTTCATCTTTGCCGTTGCAGCCGCAATAGGGATTGGTTATATCGGAAAAAAATCACATCGCAATTCCGATATAGCAACGGGAATCTTCTGGTCGGCGGGGATGGCTTCAGGTATTCTTTTTATATCGTTCACTCCGGGTTATCCGCCCGATATGTCCTCCTATTTGTTCGGAGATATCTTAACGGTGTCAAAAACCGATTTGCTGCTCACTCTTATTCTTGATGCCATTGTAGTTTTCTTCATAATTGCGTTCTACAACTGTTTCAGGGCATATTTGTTTGATGATGAGTTTGCCGCCGTACTTAAAATAAATGTAAACTTAATAAACAACATTTTGCATGTAATAATAGCATTATCGATAGTTATTCTTATACGTGCGGTCGGGATTGTACTGGTACTTGCACTATTAACCGCTCCCGCGGCTATAGCAAAGCTTTTTAGCGGCAATTTGAAGATAATTATGCTTTTATCGATACTCATCAGCTTATTATTGTGCTTTGCCGGACTATGGATATCATACCAATTCAATATCGCTTCCGGCGCAGCAATTGCACTGCTTTCATCTTTATTGTATTTTGCGGCGCATATATTCAAGAAAATTTTAAAACTAAAAACAGGCAGAGAAATACAAAACCAGGGAAGCCGACTCTAATATACACTGACTAACATGTTTTTAGAGAAAAGCAGTGTATATATGAAATTAACCTTTCACACCGCCCAATGTAATACCCTTGACATAGTATTTCTGAAAAAACGGATAGATGAACAGTATTGGTATAACACCGATTACTGCAATTGCCATTATAACAGAATCCGTTGGCATTGTTGCAAGCAATTCACTGGCCATATCTCCAAAAAAACCGGACTGTAGATAACGAATATCCAACAAAAGACGATTAAGAACATTTTGAATATTGTAATATTTTGTATCCGTCAAATAATACAATCCGTTCAGCCAAGAGTTCCAGTAAGCCAATCCTTGCATTAACCCGACAGTAGCTAAAATAGGTAGAGACAGGGGCAGACAAATCCTGAAAAACACGCATCCTTCACTCGCTCCATCTATACGAGCCGCCTCATAGAGTTCCTGTGGTATGTTAGTTCTAAAATAGGACCGCAGCAACATTACGTAGAATCCGTTTACCAACAATGATGGAAAAATCTGCGCCCAAATCGTATTCTTGATATGAAAAAGCTGTGTATACATCAAATAGGTAGGAACCAGACCGCCATTAAACAAGATTGTAAATAAAACCAAAAAGTTTAGTGTTCTGCTTCCCTTCAAATTGTTGTGCACCAAACCATATGCAAGCATTGCAGAAATAATCAGTCCTAAAAGGGTTCCAAATGCTGTTGTAAAAATAGTCACCAGATAAGCATTTATCATCGTTCCTAAATCTTTCCCCAAATATTCGTAGGCAGCCGCACTCCATTTTGATGGAAAAAAACTGTACCCTTCATTAATAATGACATTGTTATCGGTAAAAGAACCGATCAATAATAAAATAAATGGTATAATACAGCTGATTGATACAACGGCAAGGATTGCACATGCAACTAAAGTATTTATTTTTTTCTGCATCGATTTAGAACTCATGATTTAATTACCCTTTCTTTTTGTATGCAAATACTTTAAAATAAAGCATTCTCTTTATTGAATTTCCGGATTATCAAATTGGAGATTATGATCAAAATAAAGCCAACAATCGACTGATAAAATCCGGCAGCTGCGGACATGCCGATATCTCCTATCTGAAGCAGCGCCCTGTATACATAAGTGTCTATAACATTTGTTGTGCTAAACAACGCTCCTGAATTCATCGGGACCTGGAAAAACAATCCGAAATCCGCATAGAAGATTCTCCCCACATGTATCAGGAAAAGGGTTATAATGGTGGGAACAAGCAATGGCAGCGTAATATGAATAATCTGCTGATTCCTGGTAGCGCCATCCAATGTAGCCGCTTCATAATAATCACTGCTAATTCCTACAATTGTTGCCAGATAAATAATACTATTAAACCCTATAGTTTTCCATATCTGCATAATGGTAATGATAAACGGCCAATATTTAGGCTCTGTGTACCATGAAATCTCCTTTATTCCCAACAACGGCAAAATTCGATTATTAATCATACCTTTATCAATACTTAATAAAGCATATACAAAATAGCTCACAACGATCCATGAAACCAATTGAGGCGAAAGAATAGTTGTCTGGAAAAACTTTAAAAGGCGCTTACTTGAAACCTCATTCAGTAAAAGTGCGGTAATAACGCCAAACACTATACCTAACAGAATGAAAGCAGCATTGTATAACAAAGTGTTTCTTGTAATTATCAGAGCATCTTTGGTTTTAAATAAATACTCGAAATTTTTATAGCCGATCCAATCACTTTTTAAGATACCCTTTCTAAAATCAATATCTTTGAAAGCAATAGCCAAACCGGCAATTGGAATGTAATTATTAAAGAGTAAATAAATTAATCCGGGAGCCATCATAAGATATATCGGAAATCTACGCATTAGTGATTTTGAAGACTTATTGGCTTTTGAAGAATTTAACATCATAGTGATAACCCCTTTTTAACAACAGTTGATCTGCAGATTGTGTCAAAACAAAGACGTCAAAGCAAAGCTGCAGACCAACTGTTTTTTCATGTTTATAAACCTAAATCAGGAAGCGGATATTATTACTTATTAGCCAGCCAGGCATCAAGCTGAGCCTGCTTTTCCGCAAGAATCTTATCAACGCCGGCTTCCTTCATTTTGGCAACATATTCTTCAATTATGCCGCTATCAGGATCGCTCAGACCGCATTCAATAAGCATTCTGTACTGTGAACGCACAGAGTTAACAGCAGCCAGCTCTGTCTTTACGCTTTCACTGTTGAAAGTAAACCCAAGCGCTTTGGAACGCCCTGCAGTTTCATTATCATTTTTCATCTGTTCCCACAGATCGGGCTGCTCGCCTCTCCACAGCGGAGAAAGGAACTGGTTGCCCATTGCATAACCCATGTTAAGCGTCCATCCGCTGGAATCTACGTCAACGCCTTCCGGATAGTAAGCAAAACCGTCTTCGTATATCTTATAATGCTTGTCTTCAATACCCCAGCAAAGCAAGGTAACAAGATCCTTGTCGGAGTACATCAGATTCAGATATTTAGTAGCAGCATCAGGAGCTTTGCTTGTTACGGATATACCCCAGTTAACCTGGGTCACACTGGCGGTATTTGCAATGTAAGGAGTCAGCGGTAATGTAAGTATCGGAGCACCGACATTCCTCGTAGCCTGCTCGGCATATCCTGCCTTGGCTCCATTCAGATACGCATATCCCTTTCCGGCTTTCAACAAAGAGGAATATCCTTCCTGGGTAGTTGTGATATCTCTCATGATATATCCGGCTTCGTACCAGTCATGTACCAATTTAACAAGATCACGATATTCTTCGGTTTCTTCATACAGCACTACGTTTGTATTATCCAATCCGTCGTTTAGCAATACACCGATTGCGTCTCCGAGCGGATCATATGTTACGTAGTAGCTCAGAATCGATCTGCCTGAAGCAGCTGTTACGAGAGGATAGAAGTTCTCTCCCTCACCCTCCTTGACTTTTTTCAGGACAGGAGTTAAATCGTATATATCTTTTATAGCGTTGGTGTCAATATTATATTTGTCAGTAAGATCCTTACGCATGTTTACAGCATAGCATTTTGCGAGGTCACGTATAGTGGGAACGATATATAGTTTTCCATCGATAGCGGTAGCATCGAGGTAGTCTCCAAGTGCCTCGCGGATGCCTGATCCGTATTGATCTATCAGATCATCCAGTTCTATTAGCTGATTGCGGCTTACATACGACGAGTAGTTGGAATTGTTAACAAAAATCAAATCCAGCGGCTCATTCCCTGACAGCATCAATGTAATCTGTTGATCATAGCTTGAGTATGGAAAGAGCTGCAGTGATACTTTTGTATTGATCTTATCAAGAGTAATGTCATTGATCGCATCTTCAATCAGCGGAGCGTCTGCCGTACGCGGAGAATTGTCAGCGCACAAAGCCATAACTATCTCAGCCGGTTTTTCCTGCTTGTCGGGTGTATCCGCAGGATCGTTAGTATTTGTCTGAGGCACATCGGTGCCTGGTGTTGTGCTGTTGCCGCATCCTGTAACGAGGACCATCAGCATTAACACTGTTAAAATACAGGTAAATATACGTCTAAAACCTGGTTTTTTTATCATTGTATTCTCCCCCTTCATTGTCTTCTCACTTTTCATTGTCTTTTCTCCTTTTTTAGTTTATAAAGAACAGCAAACATTAGAATAGTATGTAAACCTATTCATAAATTTATCTTTTGTTTAATTACACCCCCCCCTGTGTTTATTATGTTTGCTTCAAAGACCCAATGTCTTCAAAAGATTACCGCCCATGATTTTTACTTGATCATCGGCTGGTAAATCTTCAATGAGCGCTTTGTATTTGCCGACGCATGCATGCATGATATCAAAAGGAGTATCGCTTCCATAGCATACTCTATCAGCGCCCAATTGTTCGATTGCCTTCCATATCGCTTTTGTTCTAACCATGCTGCCAATAAGCATAATGTTTGGGCATTCCTGTGCGACTTCAATCATCGCATCTGTCAGGTCGGCATGACCGACGCCGCCCATGTGAGCTACCAATATTTTCATTTCAGGATACGCCTTCGCGATCTTTTTCACGCGAAACGGATGTGTAAATTCAAATGCGTCTGCTCCTACATGAAATGCTAAAGCCTTTTTAGTTTTCGCAATCTCTTCAACTACCGGAGCATATTCAGGATTATCAATATAGTAGCTGTTTTGAGCTCCGTTTAGCTTTACACCGTGAAAACCGTATTCATAAATACACTTTTTCACCGAGTCAATGGCTTTATCAACTCCAAGGTTCGGATCAGCCCAACCAAATCCCAGGAAGCGATCAGGATATTTCTGTGTCGCTTTATAGATATAGGCATTGGAGTCGTCAATGTACCTCAGATAGGGCGGGATCAACCATACCAATGCCTGATCCACCTTTGCGCGATCCATTTTCATAATGGTGGTTTCTATACTTGCATCGATCCCTTGTTCTTTTATAGGTGCAAGATGTACATCCGCATCTATAATTCTCATTTATATCAGTCCTTTCCTGCTTAAAATTTGAACTCGTACGTTTTTCCAGCTTCCGTATTAAAAGTAAGCATCTGGTCCTTTATTTCGAAGGGGACACCGGCACCGTTTTCTACAATAACCGGCTCCTTCTTTTCAGTCCATTTTATACAACATATTCCCCCCGCCGTACTCTCAATCTTCAATGCTATAAGATTGTCTTTATCCTTCTCGGCCGATACAAAGAAGCCGCCGCGGGCTCTCAGCCGCTCAAATTTCGCTGCGTTATTCTCCGGCCAATATGGGAATAAGCTTATTTTATTGCCTTGTGACTGCAGCAACATTTCGGTTATACACATAATGCCCTGGAACTGGTTTTCAACCATTCTCCAGTTATTGCTTACCCAAACGAGCAATTGTCCATCCGCATATGAAACTGACGAGTATAAACCATTGTCAAAGCGATGGTTCAACAAAGCGGTACGGATCTCGTCAAACTTCTCTTTTATTCCCAGACGGACAAATGGCATCATGGCAGAAATCGCATGCAGCGGTGCTGGCGTGGATGTACCCTTTGGACGTAAGATACTGGTTCTTCTCAGCATATCACGTACTACCTCGGCAAGGCCCCCCTCTTCATCTCCGTTCAAGTATTCACCAGGATACACCAACCATCCGCCGCACCCCCAACGATTAGTACGGGCATACTCCAGCCGCCAGGCCATATCTGCAAATTCCGAGAGTCGTTTTCCACGGATAACGGAATCAAATTTATCCCAATCTTTACAAAAAGCGTACCAGCCCTCATTATCTTCTGTCCATCCATACTCTATTTCCGGTATTTTTTTAAGAGCCTGCGCCCAGTCTTCACGTTCTTCTTCATCCACTCCAAGTACTTCCGATGCGCTGATAGCGCACTCAAAAGCTTTCCTGAACATAACGATATCGGTCACGTTGTTTCGGTTTCCCACAAAACCCTTGCACCATCCCGGTTCTTCCAGGCGCATCGACGGATATATATCGCCGTCCTCCTTCTGATATTTCTTCAAATATTCGCTGTAAAATACCGCAGCTTTTTTAATGTAATCATATGCGTTTTCCCTCAGCCATTCCGTATCACGCGTGAATTCCCAATGCTGCCACAGCATCAAAGAAAGCCAGCCGGTATGAGATAGCGCGCGTCCCCATTTATTATTCACAATGGCACGATGAGGCGGAGCATAGGGAATACTGCTGAGATCGCAGTAAACACCGCCCTTTATCCCGAATATCATCTCAGACAGATATTCAAATGTCGGCATGTGCTGGCGTATCAGATCCGCAAATACGTCATACCACTCCAGACGGTTGGCCGGTAACGCTGCAGCAAACCATTTTTGTACATTATGGTTCCATGTGTAGCGGGAATGGAAATCGCAATTATCGTCAATAGGAATATTTGCGCAGAGAGAAGGTGCCTGGGCCCCGCGTTTCATGTGGCAGGCAAAACCGTAAAGGTTTCTGTACCAGACAGACTCCAGTTCCTTATCTTCGATTTCAATGCTGGAAGATTCCCAGTATTTCTCCCAAAGCTTCTCACTTTCCGCAAACAACCGGTTAAAACGCTCTGTCGTATTCTCGCCCATGATGCGGATAGCCCTTTCCCGGGTATCCGGATGGTTCTCGCGGTCTGTTGAAATACCGGTAAACAATGTGATTTCATTTCCGTCATTCAGGCGGAGAGACTGTGCGAGCGCGTAAGCCATATCAAGGACCGGAATCTTATCAGCGGAACTTTTATCAGCCGCTTCCGGAAAGGAGGATGCGATGCACCAACTGAAATCCGGTGTATCAAATTTACCCGGTATAAGCTGTGTTATCGTACCGCTGTGATCCGTCAGCAATTCTACTTTCGGCAAAGGCATCGTCGGATCCGCATAGTCCGGTTCCTTTTCGACAAATATCTGGATTGCGGTGGTATCGCCCTCTAGAGATAGTTTCGTTGCCAGTGTATTTAACTCTTTATGTATAAAAGCGCTAAAATGCAGCTTACTTCTGCCTAAATCAACTGTGGATTCCAACAAACCATTCTTTATATCCAGTTTAGCATAAATTTTCGTATTACTGAACCCGCAATGACGAATTCGAATACGCCCGGCTCTTCTGAGGCCGAATCCGCCGAACCATAAAACGAGCTTGCCGCATCGTTCTTTTTCCTCTGCAAGCGAACCGAAAACCACGTCAACGCCTTCCGGCTTTCCTTCCCAGTCTGCAAACCGCGTCAGGATATTGTCGCAATTTTCCGGCCATTCAAATCCATAATCCCTTTCATACCTAATCAGGTCATCGTGGGTTAATGTTTGATTCTTTGCATTATTGTCTATCCTGGAATCCCAGATATCATTCTTACCGAGGTCTAAAATAATTTCATGGGACAAAAAAGTTACATTTGCCGCAAAGTCACCGTTGCCAATGATCAACCCTTCATGAGGGTTTGTCACAATCCTGTCTGTTATGATTGGATATTTTCCGGCAATATATTTCATGATGCTCCTCCATTTCTGCTGCTGATTTGTGATAGATAACCAAAATAATATTACTTTTTACTTGTATATTTAGATTTTATGCTGTATGCTTTATCCTTTCTATCACTTTCAAGACCTATAATTGTTACTTTCATGTCATTTTTAGCAAGGGTATTTGACATAAAAAACGTTATAAAATAAAATGAAATCATCGCACCCCGGACTTTTATAGAAAATGAGGAGGGTAAATTTCTTGAACTCGATCCGCACCAAGCTTATTCGCAGTTTTTTGTTCTTCGCTGTTCCAATTGTCATATTATTGCTATTCACAAATATTTATGCCGTTTTTCTTGTACGCACACAAGTATCAGAATCATATGAAAACATGGTTGCGCTCCATTTAAATCAGGTTGATACCGCACTGACAGATGTCGAACAATACTTAAGTCTGGCAATTTATTATGAGGATAGCCTCCAGGCTATTAAAAAGAGTCAATCCGACATGTCCTCGAATCTGGCGAGGATCTCGCTTAAGAACAAGCTTACAAACGATATCCTCGTATATAAAACTGTGGACTGTTTTTTTGCGTATCTCCCGGAGGCAGATACTTTTTTAAGTGTGAATAAAAACAGTATGGAATACCGAAAGCGGGATCAAATAAGCATATTCGTTCAGAATAACGCAGATACTGATGCTATCGACTTTGACAGTTGGAAGGTCTATACGATAGAAGATTCTCATTATCTAATGCGTATCATACGGTCAAATAATATGTATCTTGGGGCATGTATACAGATGGAAAGCCTGAAAACTCCGATGACGCTGGTTGACCTTGGAGAAAACATTTATACCTTCTTTACGGATAGAAGCGGTTCGGTATTGACACCACTTAACAATCTTGATCTGGAGTCGATTCATGAAGAAAACAGTTTGATAAAATTGACGCAGAATGGGAAAAAAGCAAATTATCAGTTCGTCTCTCAAAGTTCTTCCAAGGGAGATTTTAAGCTGAATGTTCTGATACCGGAGAAAAACACGTTGAATTATCTTCCCCATATCCTTCGTTTTTCTTTTGTTATTTTGTTCGTCCTCTGTTTTATCATCATTCCAGCTTATTTAATTTTTATCAATAAGGATATTTTACTGCCGCTGAAAAGTCTGGTAGCTTCGATGAAGAAAGTTAAAAACGGGGATCTGAATGTAAGGATTAATTTAAAACCAACCTCGGATGAGTTTGAGATAGTAAAAGAAACTTTCAATAATATGCTTACACAGATCCAGGATCTGCAGATAAGCGTACAGCACGAAAAAAACACCGCGCTGAAGGAGGAGCTCTATCGCCTGCAAATGCAGCAAAGCCCGCATTTTTTAATAAACTCTCTGAATATCTTATACAATCTATCCGGATCAAAAGACTATAAACTGATTGAAGAGATGACTCTTTGTATGATCCGATACTACCGGTTTATCTATACCAACCACTTCAACTTTGTTCTGTTAAAGGATGAAATCAGCCACTGCGAGGATTATTTGCGTATTCAGAAAATGAGCATGAAGGACAAACTGACATATTCTTTTACGGTACCGGACTTTCTTGATGATACACCGGTTCCCCCGCTTGTTGTCCAGACATTTCTGGAAAATGCGATCAAGTACTCGGCAACTGAAGACGGATCGGTTGCCATATCAGTGAATATTGATTTTTCCGAATACAAACAGGAAGATTGTATCAAAATCATAGTAAAGGATAACGGAAATGGTTTTCCGGAGGATTGTTTGCATATGTTCAATAATACTGAAAAAATGTTCCCTCAAAAGAAAAGTGAGCACATGGGAATAAAGAATATTCAACGAAGAATGGCCCTGCTTTATAAAGGAAAATCGGATATTCGTATTTCCAATTCTGACGGGGCAAAAATTGAAATTTACTTACCGGTTTCTCCCGACATTAACATAATGCGCAAACTGTTTTAGATAAGGGGGGAAAAGGTGTATTCGATTTTAATTGTTGACGATGATAATCATGATATACAGAAAGTTAAGACCATTATAGATCATGGCGCCATTCCGGTAGATGATCTATACACAGCAAATAATATCCAGCAGGCTAAAGAAATTTTATCAAGCAGGCAAATCGATATCCTTCTTTGTGATATAGAAATGCCCCAGGGAACCGGAATTGAGCTATTGGAGTGGGGGCAGGAAAGAAGTCAGGATACCTTATCGGTTTTGCTTACCTGCCATACGGATTTTAAATATGCAAGGCAGGCACTGCGGCTCGGATGTATTGATTATTTGCTGAAGCCGGTAGATCCGAAAGAGTTGAATTCTGTCTTAAAGAAAGCGGAAACTGTGCTGAAAAAGAAAACAGAAACACTTAGGATAAACGACTATCAGCAAATGTGGAAAAGAATCACCCCGCTGGTTATGGAAAGTTTTTGGCTAAATCTGATCAACAATATGGAGCTTTCAACTGAGGAAGCCATTAAAGAAATGATCGAAGGCATGAATATTCCAGTCACTATGGATATGATGTTTTTTCCAATCCTGCTGACAATCCAGCGATATCAGAAAAAGCTGAGCGCAAGGAATCAAAAAATCACTGAGCATGTGATTAAGCAATCTATAAACAGGATCTTCACGGAAGAAGAGTTTTCAACCCAGATTATCAAACTTAACAATACTGATTATATTATCATCCTTTCATTTGAAAACCCGGAACACCTGACGAGAGAATTTTTAAGAGAACATTGCGAAGAGCTGGTCCGCTCCTGCAATAAGGTTTATTGCGACGTATCATGCTTTATCGGTGAGTTTTCGAGTGTTTCCGATTTCTCAAATGTGATAGCGGTTCTGAAAACATTGAAAAATGAAAATGTGATTCTGAATCAGGTTATAGAAATTCACGAAGCAGAAAAAAAGGCCGAGGTAAATACTCCCAACACCGATCTTTGGACGACGCTGCTGAAAAAAGGCAAGGAAAAAGAAGCTCTCGAAGAGATATTTGTATATTTTAAGGTGCTTTCCCGAACAGGAAATATCAATGCAAGCATGCTCAAGCAATTTCGACAGGACTTTCTGCAGATGATATATCTGCTTCTTAATCAGAACAATATTTCGGCAAGTGAGATTTTTAACGACGCTTTTACTATCGAATTGGAGGATAAGGCCGTTAATTCCATAGAAGAGATGGGAATATGGGTAAAGCATACCATCCGGAAAACAATGGAAAGGATTAATGCTGTTGAAAGACCTAATGATGTAGTGGAAGCAGTAAAGGAATATATCGCGCTTCATCTG
>JAAYBO010000104.1 GCA_012730095.1 Clostridiaceae bacterium | reverse complement strand
TATTGTACAATAGTTCAGATAGTAAAGTTCGTACATTATTCCCGCGGGTCCTGCTTCGGGTGTTTCGTTTACTTGGTTGACAAAGCACATACCGAATGTCAGGCGGAAGCTTGTTTTTGAGCCTCGTTAAAATTATCAAGTGCTTTGTAAAGAGCATGAATATTCTCCATGGGTGTTCCCGGAGGGGTGTCGCAGCCTGTGGACAATACAAAATTTTTATATGGCTGCATTTCTTTCAACAGGTTCATTGTTTTTGCCCTGACCTCTTCCGGAGTGCCGTTCTTCATAATTCCAGCCGGATCTATGTTCCCGAATGCGATAGTCTCCTTTGGTATCTGCGGCATGATTTTTTTCATATCAACTGCATTGCCGAAGTGTAATCCTGCACTTCCTGTAGAAAGCATTGATTGTACCAGGTTTTCCGTATTTCCGCAGTTATGGAGAATAACGATAAAACTATCATCCTGTACGGCATCGACAATGTTTTTTACATAATCCGAAGAAAACTCCTGGCACTGTGCTGGCGAAAGGAGTCCTGCGGCGGGCTCTGCCATTATTATCCCGTCAGCTCCCGCTTCTTTGAATGCCAGGACATAGTTAATAAGAAATGCCGTTGTTTTTGTTAACAACGCATGTACTGTATCCGGCTCCAACATTGATGCAACCATAATTTCACTCATGCCAAAAAGCCTTCCTGCAAGGGAGTACGGTCCAATTGTTCCGCCAAGGACAGGCCTGTCTTTTATATTTTTTGAAGCAAGTTCCGCCGCTTTAATATATTCCCCGGTTCTGGCTTCACCTACCTGGGGTACTGCCAAATTATTAATCTCGTCAATGTCATTAACTATATGTCCGGAAACGACCGGAGTCTCAATTTCAGAAAACTGAACAGGGCTTCCGAAGGCTTCGGCTTCAACCGATAAATCCATAACCATTACCGCCGCTGCGGATTTAAAAGCCGAGCATATCGCTTGTATGCATTCATACTGAGCTCTTCCGTCTTTAACGATATCAATAACCCTTTTTTGTACCAACTGCGTCCCAGGATAGGTTATTAAGGGCATAATGGCTCTTTCACTGCCGTTATACATATTGTTTATCCATTCTTTCATATTTCTGTTCATTATAGATTTTTCCTTTCCTGTAATAAAATTTTGACAATGGAAAATTGTTTGGCAACTTTGATATGCCTGTTTGTTTTAATTATAATCCGCTCGGAAAAGACAGTAATGTATTCTTTTATGTTTTCTTGTAAATTTTTAATGCCTTTACATGACAAAAAATATATGATAAACTATTTCGGTATTCAGAATAACCTTTATCTCGGTTTACCGGAAAACTCCGACCGGAAACTGGGTTAAAGGAAGATGTATTTGAAAGGAGTAATTATTATGGCAAGAAAAACAAAACAGGAAATTATTGAAACCTACAAACTGCATGACGGAGATACTGGTTCACCTGAAGTGCAAATAGCATTGTTGACCGATCGAATAATCCATTTGACTGAGCATTTGAAAATTCATAAAAAAGACCACCATTCAAGAAGAGGGCTTTTAAAAATGGTCGGACAGAGAAGAGGATTATTAAATTACCTGATGAAAAAAGATATTAACCGGTACCGTGAGATTATTTCAAAACTTGAGCTTAGAAAATGAAAGCAGCGGAGTACAATCCGCTTCTTTTATTTTTTGCGCGTAATAACGCCGATAAAGAGTATAGCATAATAATTAATAAAACACTAGTTACAGTGAAATAATGAATAAAGGTTCAATTTGAGCCTATAACATACATAAAATAAAAAACTGTGGGCGTGGAACACAGAAGATCAGAGAAGAGGGTTCCGTAATGATTTTATTTATGGTACGTTCTTCCCTGACCTTTTGTCCCCGCTCACGGTTAAATGAATTACGAAAGGATGTTGATTAATGACAAAAACTTATTCAATTGATGTGGCGGGGAGGACGCTGACAATTGAAACAGGCAAGTATGCGCAGCTTGCAAATGGAGCTGTGCTTGTAAGGTACGGTGATACCGCAGTCCTGTCGACCGCAACGATTTCTTCCGAACCGAGGGAAGGAATTGATTTTTTTCCGTTGAGTGTTGATTATGAAGAAAAACTGTATTCGGTTGGGAAAATACCCGGAGGATTTATAAAAAGAGAAGGAAAACCTTCCGAAAGAGCAGTATTAACTGCAAGGGTTATTGATAGGCAGATACGTCCCAGGTTCCCTAAGGATCTTAGAAATGATGTATCAATTGTTAATATGGTGTTATCGGTTGAGCAGGATAATTCTCCGGAATTTGCTTCAATTATCGGAACTATTACAGCGTTGTGCATTTCCGATATTCCTTTTAATGGCCCTATAGGAGGAATTATTCTTGGATACATGGACGGTAAGGTTATTATAAACCCGACTGCCGAACAGCGCAAGCACAGCCGCATGTACGTTACTCTTTCCGCCGATAAGGAAAAAATAATAATGATTGAAGCCGGTGCAAACGAAATACCCGACGAAGTAATGCTTGACGCAATAAAAGAAGGGCATGAACATATAAAGAGGATTATTACTTTTATAGAAGAAATAGCGGGTGAAGTTGGTAAAGAAAAGCTTACCTATACTCCGGCAATTGTACCTGATGATCTATATGATAAGGTGGAAAGCATCTGCAGAGCAGAATTAACAGAAGCTTTAATGAATGATGATAAAGCAACAAGAGAGAAAAATGTTGCGGAAGTTTCCGTAAAGCTTCATGAAAAGCTTGATGAGGAATATCCTGATTCAATTCAACACATATCGGAGGCATTTTATTCTCTTCAGAAAAAAATAGTTCGCGAGAAAATTTTATATGAGGGTAAACGGGTAGACGGCAGGGGTTTAATGGATATCCGCCCGTTATCCGCGGAAGTGGGCATATTGCCACGGACGCATGGGTCCGGCCTTTTCCAGAGAGGACAGACACAGGTTCTTACAAATGTGACATTAGGTCCGATGGGTGATGTGCAGATGCTTGATGGTGTTGACGAGGAAGAAGAAAAACGGTATATGCACCACTATAATTTCCCCGCGTTCAGTGTTGGTGAAGCAAGGCCAAACCGCGGTCCGGGAAGACGCGAAATAGGTCACGGAGCGCTGGCTGAAAGAGCGTTGGAACCTGTAATACCCAGTGAGGAGGAATTCCCGTATGCAATCAGGCTTGTTTCGGAAGTGCTGATGTCAAACGGTTCAACTTCCCAGGGGAGTGTATGTGCCAGCACTTTAGCATTGATGGATGCAGGTGTGCCTATTAAAGAACCAGTGGCGGGCATTTCAGCCGGTCTGGTTGTTGATGAAAAGAATTCTGAAAATTTTGTTACTTTTATGGATATACAGGGCATTGAAGACTTTTTTGGAGATATGGATTTTAAAGTAGCAGGAACCAAAAATGGTATAACGGCAATACAAGTTGATATAAAGGTTGACGGGCTTACCTATGAGATGATCCGCCAGGCTTTCGAAATTACCAGAAAAGGCAGAATGACAATTTTAAATGATGTGATCCTGAAGGCTATAAGTGAACCAAGGCCTCAATTGTCGCCGTATGCTCCTAAAATATTCACAACTTCGATAGATGTTGATAAAATAAGAGATGTGATAGGTCCGGGTGGAAAAATTATAAACCGTATTATTTCCGAGACAGGTGTAAAAATAGATATAGAAGAAGATGGGACCGTGTTTGTTGCCACTTCAGACGAAGCCGCGGGTAAAAAGGCAATTGCCATTATCGAGGGAATAGCAGGAGAAATTAAGGTTGGACAGCAGTTTATAGGTAAGGTAATGAGAATCATGAACTTCGGAGCTTTTGTTGAATTTCTCCCAGGTAAAGAAGGGATGGTTCACATATCAAAGCTTTCGAAATCCCGTGTCAACAAAGTTGAAGACGTTGTGAAAGTCGGTGATGAAATACCGGTAAAGGTTATAGAAATAGACAGGCAAGGCAGAATAAACCTTTCCCTGAAAGACTGTATCGAATCCTGACACGAATCATAAAAGGCAACTCCGTATCAGGGGTTGCCTTGTTTTTTTGAATGGAGGAAAATATGAGTGAAGGGCTAAAAATTTTGTTTGTTTCCGCTGAGGTGGCGCCATATGCTAAAACCGGAGGACTTGCCGATGTTGCAGGCTCATTGCCTCAAAAATTAGTTGAGTTAGGCCATGATGTCCGTGTAGTATTACCTGGTTACAAGGAAATTAATTATGAGATGGATTATGTAACGGATTTTCAGGTTGAATTAGAGCAGCGGAATACGACTTGTATTGTAAAACAGATAACAAACGCTCCGGTTTTAACCTATACTCTTAATAACTACCACTATTACGGCAGGTACGGTATCTATTGCCATCATGACGATGGGGCTCGTTTTGCGTTTTTTAGCAAGGCGTCATTAGAGCTGATAAAGGCTATAGAATTCAAACCCGATATCCTGCATCTTAATGACTGGCATGCGGCGCCCGCGGCTTTATTGTTAAAAGAATATTACCAGGAAAAAGATCCATTTTATCGGGGAATTAAAACACTGCTTACGATACACAATCTTGAGTATCAAGGCCATTTTGGGAAAGAAATTCTGGAAGTTTTAGATCTGCCGGAATCCTACTTTGTACCGGAAAGTGTAGAATTCTATGGAATGTTCAATTTTTTAAAGGCGGGGATTGTATATTCGGACAAAATCAATACGGTGAGCAAAACATATGCAAAAGAAATACTAACACCACAGTATGGAGAAAAAATGGAAGGCATACTGAAAACGAGGGAAAGTGATTTGCATGGAATTGTTAATGGTATCAGTTATGAGATTTTTAATCCTCTGACGGATCCATTCATATATTTTCCATATAATGAAAAAAATCTGACTGTCAAGACTAAAAATAAAAAAGCCCTGCAAAAAGAAGTAGGCTTGCCTGAATCTGATGTTCCTCTTATTGGCGTTGTCCACCGCCTTGTTGATCAAAAAGGCCTGAATTTAGTATGTGATTGCTTTAAACAGATAATGGATTTGGATACTCAGTTTATCCTGTTAGGTTTGGGTGACCCGTATTATGAGAAGGCTTTTTTAAAGTTTATGAAAAAATATCCGGAGAAGGTTTCGGTTAAAATCGAATTTAATGAAGAATTGGCGCACAAGATTTATGCGGGAAGTGATATTTTTCTAATGCCCTCCGCATTCGAGCCGTGCGGTCTGGGCCAAATGATAAGCCTTAGATACGGAACAATACCGATTGTACGCGAAACCGGAGGATTAAAAGACACAATAGTAGATATGAATTACGACTTTGATAATGGAAATGGATTCAGCTTCCGGGATATGGATTCAAAAGCTTTTTTCGATGCATTGAAAAGAGCAGTATTGACATACCGCGATGAGCCCGGAACATGGCTTGAATTAGTGAAAAAAGGCATGAAAAGTGATTTTTCATGGAACAAGTCCGCAAAGGAATACCTTGCATTATATGATAAAATCCTGGAGGAGTGAGGTCGTGAAAAAAAAGGAAAGGGCTCTGAAGATAACAGAGGAATTAGGTGCCCTTTATCCAATGGCCGGATGCAGCTTGAGATACAGTGAGCCTCTTCAGTTATTAATTGCAACTCAGTTAGCTGCGCAGTGCACTGATGAAAGAGTGAACATGGTAACAAAATCTTTATTCAAAAAATACCGTACGGTTGAAGATTTTGCAGGAGCGGATATTAAGGAACTTGAAGATGATATACGTTCTACGGGCTTTTATCGTAATAAGGCGCGGAATATCATTGCGTGCTGCAAAAAAATTATCTCCGATTATGACGGGAAAGTGCCGGATACGATGGAAAAACTGCTGACACTTCCCGGTGTCGGCAGAAAGACCGCAAATGTAGTACTGGGAGATGTGTTCCGAATACCCGGTATTGTTGTGGATACTCATGCCAAACGTCTTTCGCGCCGTCTTGGTCTGACACGCGAAGAGGACCCTGTAAAAATCGAATTTGATTTAATGCGCATAATTCCAAAAGATAAATGGACTATTTTTTCGCATATGCTTGTTTTTCACGGCCGAGCGGTGTGCAAGGCCAGAAATCCTCAGTGCGGTTTATGTACAATCAGACCATATTGTGTTTTTGGAAACAATAAAATCGCAAAGCATTAAAAAATAATTATCAATCTGTTAATATTATTAATGTGTGACCTGGATCAAAGATGACTAAGAATACAATGCAGCTGTCCAAATTAAAAAAAGATTTCGAATTGCCTATCCGTATATACATTATACAGATTCGCCAATATACAAATCATCCACAAGAATGCAAATCTCGTGGGATATCAGTAATTGATGTCTCACTTTTTTATTATAGAAATTTAGAATTGTAATATTACAAGTGTTATAATTTATATGGTGTTCAGATATTTAGCGGATATTAAAAAAAGAGTGAACGAAGCATAAAGCATTAATTGAGTAAATATTGCGTTATTGGGATAAAAAAGCTAAAATAAAACATATACGATTTTTATTAATGGAGTGTATATCAGCAATAATTAATACTTTAGAAATAAATACCGATGAATATATAGTACTGGTTGTTGGTAAACAGGTGCCCACGGATAAAAAAATTAACGCGTCAAGTGATATACAATGTGTTAAAAAGAGATATACTGGGAGAAGTAAAAGTATTAAAATGAAAAAAGATTCAAAAATAGGGGACTATGGAGACCAGAGGTATGTACTATTGGGTGACCTTGGAAAGTATGAGGAGGTAATTTCCAACTTTCTATGGATTATTATGCTGTTTCTGATAACAGCAGATACATTTACGGGTTATCTTGTCGGACATATACCATTCCAATGTCGTGCCTTTTTTGTCCAGCTTGTCGTTTTTGTTTTAATAATCGCCATTTCAATATACAAAATGCTCAAAATAAGAAAAGAACAAATAGAGCCCGGTTTTGAATATACTTTACTTAAAGTATTGGACATTGCATTGGTTGCTGTATTGTTAAGTACAATGATTTATGGACATTATTTTTATTTTGTCCTCCTTATTCCAATTGTGAGCATATGCGTTACAAGAGGTTTTTCAATATCCCTTCCATATTTAGGCATAGGTTTTGCCGTACAGGCACTAATATTTTTTCTGTCAAAAACTGATTTGGGGATAATGCGGGAATACGAAGCTAATCGCTATAATCCGGCTTTCTCTATGCTCTTGGTGATTGTGTACATAACGTTTTTGCTATTTTTACGTATGCTGGGTGTATTTTGTAGACAATTCCGGCAAAGCGAACAGGATAACCAGAATCTTGTAGCCCAGCTCGGAATAAAATACGCTCAGCTCGAACAGGCAAGAATTGAGAAGCAGGAACAGTTTGACAAGTTAAAGGAAGTTAATCTTCAGCTTGAAGATTCAAATAAAAAATTAACCTCGAGCCTTGCTGAATTTTTTACATTACAGCAAATATCACAGGCTATCAGTTCAATATTCGATATGGATGAACTGTTGCAGTTTGTAAATGATGTAATAATAGGTGTTATGGGAGTCAGCACCTCAAATATAGCTCTTTACAGCGGCGGAGGGGAGCGGTTGAAGGTGCAGGTTTCCAATATACTTAATAAACGAGATCTTGCTATTTTAACCGACAATATTAACAGCCCCGCACTGAAGGACGCTATCGATAAAGGGCGTACAATCATTAACAATGCTGTTGATGCCGATAAATATGATTTTACGAGGGGAAGAAATGTCAGGTCTCTTTTGTGCGCACCATTGAAGGTGAAGGATAAAACACATGGTTTTGTGCTGATTGAACACAGTATACCGGATGCTTTTGATGCCGATAATGTAAGGCTTCTTGAAATTATCACACAGCAGGTAAGTATTGCGATAGATAATGCCAGACTATACGAACAACTTCAGGAGTATGCCAATACCGACGGCCTGACACAGGTTTATAATAGAATTTACTTCCAGAATCGTCTGAAAGAAGAACTTGATCATGCCGAACAGCAAGGATATGAAGTATCGGTTATCCTATATGATATTGATGATTTTAAGCTGTTTAATGATTCTTACGGACACCTTTTCGGGGATATTGTATTAAAATCGATAGCCAGGGCAGTAAAAGAATCTGTTAGAAAAGACGATGTGGTTGCGAGGTTCGGGGGAGAAGAATTTATTATTTTGCTGCCTCATACCGGAACGGAAAGGGCTTTTGAAAAAGCCGAGGAGCTAAGAAAGCAAATAGCCTCTCTTACCATTGAAGACAATAATGTTACTGCTTCAGTGACTGTAAGCATGGGTGTTTCCACATTCCCGACTTTGGCTAATACCGACGCATCCCTTATAAGCGGTGCCGACAATGCCCTGTACGAAGCAAAAAGAAGCGGAAAAAACTGCGTAAAAATAGCTTCCTCTGTAAAAAAGTAAATGAGCGGATATATGAAGAAAATAAATAAGTTTTATTTTTTATCTGGAATACATGTTTCTAAAGAGTTTGTAAATCTAACAAAACTTAACTCAGGCAAGGCAGAGGATCCCTTTATTCTAAGAGATTGAAACATCCGCTTAAAAATTCTTTTATATTGCGGTTTGTAATCCGTATTAGAAACAAACATAGAGAAACGATACATTTCGTTTCCGTTTTCCAAAAATGCTTCAAATCCTTTTATGTCATTTTTAGTGTCCATAAAAACATATTCCCACATAAAACCGTTAAACTCTTTGACCTTAATAGCCGATTCATTAAAATTGATAAAAGTCATTGAAGAATATTTCTTTGATTCATCTAAAAACTCCTCCAGATTCCGGTTCAATTTCCACACCTGGAAGAAGCCGTGCACTTTATTGTTTGTATGGTGGTAATTCATATGAATTTTTATTTCTTGTCCAAGATTAATTATTTCATCCAACCTTAATGCGTCAGGATACTGAAAAGTGATTTCCGACATTTCATATTGCTTGATAGTCGCTGTCTTCCATTTACCCTCAAAACGTGATCCAGTTTCAATTGTGGCGGAGCTTTCTTTAGAGGACATATATATGTCTGACATTTTTGTTGAATGGGGCATAACCAATGAGACGCGGCGGGCTATTACAATCTCTGTTTCAGGCAGTATGTACCGGATAATACTAAACAACGCGTATACCAATACCAAAAGAATGGGTATAAGGACAATGCTCAGATTTTTTTTGCGTGTTAACACAAGAATATACATTTTTATACCTCGCACAGGCCGGTACCAATTACCGGGAAATTACCTTCTCATATGGTTAATCTACAATATTATTGTATGCTTAAAATAAGGCAAAAAGAATAATAGCCGGCGGTTCATATTACCGCCGGCTTATTTTCCGTACAAAATTATTTGTTCATTTTTAGTCTTGTTCTAACACCGAAGCCTTGTTTTCGTCAATAAATTCCTTAATGTCGTTTTCCTCATCAGGAGAAAGGACCTTTGTTAAGTCAAGCATTAAGATGAGCTTTTCATCAACTTTTGCAACCCCCGATAAAAAGCGTTTATCAAAACCGGTAATAGATGGCGGGGTATCCTCAATATTTTCTTCCGGTACTTTCACTATTTCCGACACCATGTCAACTGTGAAACCAACAAGAAAATCTTTATAATTAACGACAATTATCTTGCAGTTTTCGTCAAAATCCTTGTCTTGCATACCCAGGCGTTTCCGTAAATTAAAAACTGTCAGCACTTTGCCCCTGAGGTTAATCAGCCCTTCAATGAAAGGCGGAGTAGTGGGAACTTTAAAAAATTCCTGCAATTTATTGATTTCACGCACATGTCTGATGTCAACACCAAACGTTTCATCTCCGACACTGAACTTGACAAATTGACGGATTGCCATGGCACAACCTCCTATAACTACTGTTTTCCGTTGTAAAACAATACCACTAATACATTTACCATTTTATCAGTAACATAAACAAGAAGCAATAAAGAATTAATCCGGCGGCAGCGCCAATATTCCGGATACTAAAGATATTGTGCAATGACGGAAACAAGAGCTGCATTTGCAAGAGCTGTATAGTTCAGCTCGGGCAAGCCGAAACTCCCAAAAATGCGTAAGGAAATATCTTTGATTGTTGCATTTTTGCTCAAACAGTCGGCTTGCTTATCCTCGCTCTGACTATACATCTCTATGCTGCATTCCGCTATAGTTCCCTTACATTGCAAATATCTTATATTGCTTAAATTGCACAATATCTCATAAGCAGAATACCCCATATTGCTTAAATTGCACAATATCTCATAAGCAGAATACCCCATATTGCTTACATTGCACAATATCTCATAAGCAGAATACTCCATATTGCTTACAT
>JAAYBO010000103.1 GCA_012730095.1 Clostridiaceae bacterium | reverse complement strand
CACCCGAATCACCCGCTGTTTATTTGGTAATTTACATGTACAGCACAATAGTCCGTAAAGACAATTTCTGGACACTGTTTCCGCGGGTCCTGCTTCGGGTGTTTCGCTTCCTTGCGCTTTTCTTGTATAAATCCTGTGATTTTGATATAATCCATCTGAATTATGAAATAAATAAGGAGGGTAACGTCTGATACAGCGATAAGCTCGTATCATACACGACCGGATGAAAAGAATATTAGTTGTTTTTACGGGAGGCACAATAGGGTGCAGAGTGGATGACTTGCTAATAGACGTTGATAAGGAAAAGCCTTTTTATTTACTGAAACTGTTTAATGAGAAATACGATATCGATGTTGAATTTGACGCAATACAGCCATATAATATTCTCAGCGAAAATATTGTTCCCAATAACTGGGCTGTGCTGTATGAGGCAATAAAGGCAGCGAATCCTGAAAAATATGACGGTATTATTGTGGCTCATGGTACCGATACGCTTCCTTACACTTCCGCAATGCTTGGGTTTTTGTTCAATTACCTTGATATACCTCTTATTATTATCGGAAGCAATTACCCGCTTGAAGATAAGAGAAGCAACGGGCTTAATAATTTCTATAACGCGGTCCGCTTTATTAATGAAGCCCATATGAAAGGTGTATACTCGATATTTGAGGATAACAGCGGAAGGAATATAGTGTATCTTTCTACAAGAATAATCGAAGCCGATCAGTATAATGATCAATATACAAGCTTCGGTGGTGTCGATTTCGGTGAAATGAAAAATGGAAAATTAATGTTTATAAAAAACAGAATAAATCCTGCAAAAGAAAAACTTTTTGAAAGCAGGGAAAAAATTATAAACGGCAGTATCGATTTTTCAAACCGGGTATTGGCGATAAGGCCGTATCCCGGGCTTGACTACGGCTTTTTTGATCTTGGCGGCAAACCGAGGGCTGTTCTTCACGGGCTATATCATTCGGGAACAGCGTGTGCCGCGGATGAGCAGACGTATTCGCTGCCGCGCTTTATAACAAAATGCAGGGAAGCGGGAATAGATTTTTATATCGCGTCAATAAAAAACCCTGAAGGCGCTCTATATGCGTCAAGCGGGGAAATACTTAACAGCGGTGCGATTCCGCTGACGAATATTTCTTTTGAAGCCGCTTTGGCTAAGCTTTTTATAGCATATAACCAGAAAGAGCTATTGCCGATAGACTATATGCTTAAGGAGCAGTTTTTTGAGTTTTTACCCGCTTAGGTTTACGATTTATTTCCTATACACATGATAAAGGCAAGAGGGAGGAATGCTATGCTGGTCGCGCGCGGATGGAAAGACTATCAGATACTGGATACCGGATATGGAGAAAAAGTTGAGCAATGGGGCGATATTGTATTGAGAAGGCCGGATCCTCAGATTATATGGCCGTGGCAAAAGAGCAGAGAAATAAGGGAAAATGTGCATGCATATTATCACAGAAGTTCGCGCGGCGGCGGAAGATGGGAGATACTGAAAAAAATACCCGAATCATGGGTTATAAGTTACGGAAATTTAAAATTTAAGGTTTCTCCCACTGGCTTTAAGCATACCGGTGTATTTCCCGAACAGGCTGTAAACTGGGATTGGATGACGGAGAAAATAAAAAAATCAGGAAGAGAAATACGTGTGCTGAATTTATTCGGATACACCGGCGGAGCCACTCTTGCCTGTGTTTCATCAGGAGCTTCGGTATGTCATGTGGATGCTTCAAAGGGCGTTGTGTCATGGTGCCGTGAAAACGCGGAGCTTTCAGGCTTTGCTCAAAGACCGATAAGATATATTGTCGATGACAGCATGAAATTTGTTGAAAGGGAAATACGGCGCGGCAAGACATATGATGCGATAATAACCGATCCACCGTCTTATGGGAGAGGCCCTAAAGGGGAAATATGGAAAATAGAAGATGAGATGTATAAACTATTGTCCGAATGTGCCCGACTTCTATCCAAAGACCCGTTGTTTGTGCTCGTAAATTCATATACGACCGGGTTTTCTCCTTATGTTCCGGCGAATATAATGGATATGACTTTCAAAAAAACGGCGGGCGGCAGAATAACCGCGGGCGAAGTGGGCCTTCCGGTAAGAGACAGTGATATTGTTCTGCCGTGTGGGGTATACGCGCGCTGGGAGAACAACAGATACATCGAGAATCTTTAATTATACCTTGAAAGGTGGCTCCATAAGGGTTATCATAGAAACATATTTAAATGGATTATCAGGAGGATGATGCTTTCAGTGGAATTGAAAGAAAGATACGATTGTATCATTAATGCCCTGCATGATAAAAAAGCAAAGGATTTAAGAGTTATTGACATCCATCAGCTTACTACAATTGCGGATTACTTTATCATATGCAGCGGTACATCGACGACGCATATAAAAACCCTTTCCGATGAGGTAGAGCAAAAGCTTAAGGAGAAAAACGTAAATCCTCTCAGAAGGGAAGGGTATAACAGCGCAAGGTGGGTACTATTGGATTATGGTGATATAGTGGTTCATATATTTCATGAAGAGGATCGTGAATACTACAATCTGGAACATTTATGGCAGGACGGAAAAACCGTTGTGCTTGATTCAATAAATTAACCTTCAATGTCGGGTGAATAGATTAGAGCGGTTACTCTTGGTTTAACGATTGTTTTGCTGTGTTCCGATATATTTTTTGAATCTTAACAATGCTTGTGTAGGAGGAGTAAGAATGTCTTATTCAACTAAGATAGACAAAAAGTGGCAGAAAAGATGGGAAGAAACCGGTCTTTACAAATTTGACAGAGAAAATATTGAAAAAAAGCTGTATTGCCTTGAGATGTTTTCATATCCGTCTGGAGCCAATCTTCATGTAGGCCATTGGTACAATTTCGGGCTGACCGATTCGTGGGCCAGGATGAAGCGGCTGCAGGGGTATAATGTTTTTCACCCTATGGGATTTGATGCATTTGGGCTGCCTGCCGAAAATTATGCGATTAAAACGGGAATACACCCTAAAGATTCAACATACAGCAATATAGAAACAATGGAGAAACAGCTTAAGGACATGGGTGCAACCTACGACTGGGATTATGAGATTATTACCTGTGATCCCGAATACTATAAATGGACGCAGTGGATATTTCTAAAGCTCTATGAAAAAGGGCTTGCATACCGTAAAAAGGCGCCGGTTAACTGGTGCCCAAGCTGTAAAACAGTATTGGCCAATGAGCAGGTAGTTGACGGAAGCTGCGAACGATGCCACAACGAAGTAACAAAAAGAGATCTTACACAGTGGTTTTTTAAGATTACCGAGTATGCGCAGGAGCTGCTGGATTGTATTCCGGGCCTTGACTGGCCAGAAAAAACAAAAAAAATACAAACAAACTGGATCGGCCGCTCCGAAGGCGCGGAGGTGGAGTTTAAGGTTGACGGCAGTGACATATCCTTTAAAGTATTTACAACAAGGGCGGACACGCTTTATGGAGTAACATACGTTGTCCTGGCTCCTGAAAGTGAATTTACCGATTTGGTGACAACGGAAAAATACCGGAAGCAGGTTGAAGAATACAAGATATTTGCCCAAAAACAAACCGAAATTGAAAGGATGTCCACAGTAAAGGAAAAAACCGGAGTTTTTACCGGGGGATACGCGATTAATCCCGTCAACAATGAAAAAATCCCGATATGGATATCGGACTATGTTCTTGCCGGGTATGGAACCGGCTGTGTAATGGCCGTTCCCGGTCATGACGAAAGAGACTTTGAATTTGCGCAAAAATTTAACCTTCCAATTAGAAGAGTTATTAGCGGCAGAGACGGAATGCCCGATGAGCTTCCCTTTATTGAATACGGCGTGCTTACCGATAGTATGGAGTTTTCCGGAATGACGTCCGAAAAAGCAAGGATTGAGATTGTAAAGAAGCTTGAAAAGGAAGGAAAAGGCGAAATAAAGGTGAACTACCGGTTAAGGGACTGGCTTGTGTCAAGGCAGCGGTATTGGGGAGCGCCTATTCCGATTGTTTACTGCGATCACTGCGGAACGGTACCTGTACCTGAGGAGCAGCTTCCCGTTGAGCTACCGTATGACGTTGAATTTACGCCCGATGGCGAATCCCCGCTGTTAAAGTGCGAATCATACATTAATACCGTATGCCCGGAATGCGGAAAACCTGCCAGACGTGATCCGGATACATTGGATACTTTCGTATGTTCATCGTGGTATTTTCTGAGGTATGCGGATAACCGCAACGATAAAGAGGCATTCAACCGCGAATGGATAAATAAGCTTCTTCCGGTTGATAAATATGTGGGAGGAGCCGAGCACGCTTCGATGCACCTTCTTTATGCAAGGTTCTTCACAAAGGCATTGCGTGATATGGGTTATCTTGATTTTGACGAACCGTTCCTGTCACTTGTTCATCAGGGAACGATCCTTGGGCCGGATGGAGCCAGGATGAGCAAATCAAGAGGAAATACAATATCACCGGATGAATATATCGAAGAGTACGGATCAGATGTATTCAGGCTGTATCTGGCTTTTGGCTTTGCGTATACAGAGGGAGGCCCGTGGAGCGATGAAGGGATTAAAGCAATTTCCCGGTTTATAGGCCGTGTGGAAAGGCTTGTTGAAAGCCTTTCATCCGATAGCGATAAAACAGGTTCCGACCTGTACGGACCGAATGAAAAAGAGCTTGCATTTGTCCGAAACACCGCTATAAAGAGTGTAACGGAGGATGCCGGCAGGTTCCAGTTTAACACGTCCATCGCACGTTTAATGGAGCTTGTAAACGCACTGTATAAATATGACGCGCTTGATAACAAAAACAGAAAATATTTCGAGGAAACGCTCCGGGATTTACTGATTATGCTTGCTCCTTTTGCTCCGCATTTTACGGAAGAAATGTGGGAAAGAATGGGATATCCGTATTCCATTTTCAATCAGAGCTGGCCTTCATATGATCCCGAAGCACTTAAAAGAGATACAATTGAGCTTGCTGTACAGATAAACGGACAGGTGAAGTATAAAATTGAAGTGCCGGCTTCGGCGGAAAACAAGGAAATTGAAGACGCCGCCCTTAACGATGAAAAAGCCGCTGTTTTTCTGAAAGACAGGGAAATTATCAAAGTTATTGTTGTAAAAGGCCGCCTTGTAAACATTGTTGTTAAAAAATAGTTAATGAAGACGGGAATAATCAGCTTATTTAGTCAGGTGGAGGTTTCCACCTGACTAAATAAGCGAAACGAATTGAGTTTTTTATAGCTTCACATCCTGCCAGACCCCGTCAATAAGTACCCGCTGTGTTGTGTATCCTGCTGATTTAATCATTGTTAAAGCCTTTTCATAATAAGCGTCGATCCAGTCAGGATTGTGCGCATCGGAATTCAATACGACAGGTATCTCCATTTCACGCATCATTTTCATGATCCACACCGAAGGATACACTTCCGTTGTATATCCTCTTGAAATTCCTCCCGTATTTACTTCAACTATAATTCCTTTATTCTTAATTTCGTTCAGTGCTGTTTCAACAGCAAGACGGTACCATTGAAATTTTTCGGAGAAAAAGCGATCGCCGGCATTGTTTTTTTTCAGTATATCAATATGCCCCGCAATATCCGGCGGACGTTTAGAAATCATTTCGGTAAGCAGGCTGTAATAAGCTTTTACCATTGCTTCCACGTCACCATCGAAAATTGTATTAAGCGTTTCGAGAAATTCTTCCGGTGTACCGTCAAGCGCCATATAGCGGTTATTTTCTTTACTGTATATAAAATGGATGGCTCCTATCGTATAGTCCAGCCCCGGTATACAGCGGTAATCCGGGCTGTTCGGATAATAATCCGTTTCAAGACCGGTATATACTTGTATGCGGTTTTTATATTTCTCCTTCAAACGGAGGATTGTTTCGATATAATCGTTAAGAAGCTCCTGTTTCATATTCCAGTCGGTTTCAAACAAAACCGGTGCATGACTTGAAAAACCGATAGCGGTAAAACCTTTTTCAACAGCAGCACGGACATAATCCTCGGGATGCATGGATCCGTCGCAGAAATAGCTGTGTGTATGATAAGTTGTTAGCATAGTATCTCCAATCCTATTTTAGCTTTAGTTTATTTGCGAGATTCGAAATATTTACCTTATTTGCCAGGTTTGAAATATTCAGTGAAAGCAATTCTACATAACGCTTAATCTTTTTCGTAGTGGTTTTTTCAAATTCCTCTTCACGTATATCGAAATGCTTTATTTTCTTATAACCCGCCAATTTTTTGTTTGCTTTTTTAACCTCGGCTTTTATTAGCTTTTCGAGCTCTTCCTTTTCGGGTGCCTGGCCGAACTGTTCAATTATAGCCTCCATGTTAGGCACTATCTGGGCACATACAATTGTT
>JAAYBO010000102.1 GCA_012730095.1 Clostridiaceae bacterium | reverse complement strand
GACAAGGTGTCCGGATAATGCCGGTTTACTGTCCGGATGTTTCCGGAACGGTGTCCGGATGTTTCCGGTTTCGCCGTCCGGATGTGCCGGAATACGCAAATGTTATATATAATCGAAATGCTGATAAACAGCATATTTTAAAGAATTATAATTATTATTAACGGAGTGGGGTTACATCTGGAAATCGTGTGAGCGTGATGAGCGCTCCGAGGGTTCGAATCCCTCTCTCTCCGCCAAACCCCTCGCAAACACTGAGTTTGCGAGGGGTTTTAATTCTTGTGAATAGTAAATATATTCCATAACTTATCCCATTTTCTGTAAAATGGTGACAAATTGGTGCCATAAACCAATAAATGCATATAAATATTTATAAGAAATTAAAGGAAAATATATCTACTCCACACTGTTTGTACTCTTCTCCTTAAATTAAGTTTGAAATTCCTTCTTCAAAATATCAATTTGTGTCATTTTGCACCTCTCGGCCTGCATTTGTTTTTTAATGCAGGCTTTTAAGCACATATTACCATATTATTACTTTTAAATTAATCGATTTTTAGTGTGACAGCGTTAAATTCTTTACATCTGATTTAACGGTTATTACCTGTATTTGTAAACAGAATAGTTTTACTGCTGGAAATAAAAATTAATTTCTTGTTATATCCCTTTTTTATTTCTATTTTCTTTTTTATCTCTTTCAATATCAAAGTCTTGACAAAATAAAAAAGTACCACAAATAAGCTTAAATAGATGGTTTCGGATAATGAAAGATATAGCCAAATATTATCAAATAATCATTTGTAATCGTGACGGTTACATTTGGGTTGTAATTGCCGCCGCTGCTGCTTCCGCTTTCATTACTGTCGGTACCGGTACTGGTTACTGTGACGGTAACTGTTGTACTTTCACCGGAGTTGCTGCCATCGGTGCTGTTCCCTGCAGAGACCGGTCCATTTCGGGAAGTAGGGGCGGGCAATACCGTAGTTTTTCTATTGCTTTTGACCCAGTCGTTCCAACTGTCGGAGTTTCCGTATCGCCACTCCAAAAAACCAACAATAATTTGACACTGTCAGGTTCAGAGAATATTTATATCGAAAATGTTATAATAGGTTTAAAGGTTTTTGTCCGCAATATAATTTAATTATAAATCAAAACAAATGAGGGGGGTTAGAAAATGGCAAAATACGTATGTACCGTTTGCGGATTTGCCTACGACGAGGCAAACGGAATACCGGAAGCAGGCATTGCACCGGGCACAAAGTGGGGAGATTTGCCGGATGACTGGGTTTGTCCGCTGTGTGGTGCAGAGAAATCAGAATTTGAGAAACAGGGTGGATCTGCTGCGGCTAACGAGGAAAAACCAAAACCTGTAATGGATATGCCTTCGGACATGCAGGAGCTTTCTCCGCTGGAGCTTAGTGCGCTTTGTACAAATCTTGCCCGTGGCTGTGAAAAGCAGTATAAGGCGGAAGAAGCAACCCTATTTAAACAGCTGGCCGATTATTTTAAATCAGCTGCTGCACCCGCCGGGAATCCGAATTTTGATAAGATGCTTGACCTTATTGAAAAAGATCTTAAGCAGGGCTTTCCAAATGCTAACGCTATAGCATCTAATGATAAAGATAGGGGCGCACTGCGTGCTTTGGTATGGAGTGAGAAGGTTACCCGTATCTTAAAATCTCTCTTGACACGATATAAAAAAGAGGGAGATTCTATGCTGGAAAACACCGGGGTTTATGTTTGTACCATCTGCGGATTTGTCTATATAGGTGATAAGCTGCCGGAGGTTTGCCCTGTTTGCAAGGTTCCGAATTGGAAATTCGAAAAGGTTGAAGGGAGGTAATTATAGGGGCTAAGAAATATGCAGTAAGAAATATACGCTTGTGTACCAAAGACTGTTTATGCCTGTATGTTTGCCCTACCGGAGCGACAGACACCGAAAACAGTATTATCGATGTTGAAAAATGTATTGGCTGCGGCGATTGTGCAGATGCCTGCCCATCCGGAGCAATTTCAATGGTTCCTTTTGAATATCCGCCGCAACAGCAAAAAACCGATGCAGTTATTGGTGCATTAAAAGCACTTTTGCACAGTAAGTCACAGCAAGAGAATATTGCCGCCGAACTGCCTGGAAAGCTGGCTGCTGCTATTGAAAAATCCAATCATATCATGGCGGAGGACATCATTCGTGAAGCAGGATACATGCTTCCACAAAGTGATAATGTACAAGATTTTCTGCGTTCTCTGATTGATAACAAGCAAGCAGAAGGTATCCCCCAGAAAGCTTTGGTAAGACTAATAGAATTACTTTGTGAGGATAAGGAGGATGTAAAGATGAGTGAAAATAAGACTCTAGAGAATCTAATGACGGCATTTACGGGAGAAGCCGAAGCAAACAGGAAGTATACAGCATATGCCAGGAAAGCTGAAAAGGAAGGAAAGCTCAATGCAGCGAAACTGTTTAGAGTTGCAGCGGATGCTGAGACATTACATGCCCTGAAGCATTTTGAGGTTGCAGGAAAAATCGGTTCCACAGCAGACAATTTGAAGGATGGGATTAACGGCGAAACCTATGAATATAAAGAAATGTATCCTCCTTTCGTAAAACAAGCAGAAGCTGAAGGTAATAAGGCTGCCGCTATGTCATTTACATTTGCTATGAAAGCGGAAGAGGTTCATGCCGGTCTTTACAAGGATGCACTGGAGAACCTTGATAATACAGAAGAAGTCTTTTATTATCTTTGCCCTGTCTGTGGAAATATCGAGAAGTTTCAGCCTGAAAAATGCAGTATTTGTGGCGTTCCGGGGGATAAATTTATTAAGTATTAAATCTGAGTTAAAGAATAAATAACTTATTGATATCCAATGTTAATAAGAGCAAGACACTCTATGTTTCAT
>JAAYBO010000101.1 GCA_012730095.1 Clostridiaceae bacterium | reverse complement strand
GCGTTTTGTACTTTTTTAGGTTCCATATTGGCATTTACAGCAGTTGTTTATGAAGTATCAAAAATGCCTGTTAAATTTTTTATTGAGATCGTTGGAATACTCGGAGCGGGTATTATGATGTCCGGGATTTTATTGCTTATAACGATATGTCTTTACAAACTGGGGCGCCTGTTTATAAGGCTTTCAGTATGGACAATTGATAAGATTCTTAATAAGCCGCAGCAAAAAGAACCTCCATTAAAAAGAACAACAGAAACAAAATCCAAAGGGCTCAAGAAAGCTGTGCGGCTTATTTTTGTCCTGTCATTTGCGGGATTTCTTATTTTTGCCGTTTCAGGACTTCCAATGCGTTATTTCAACATTTTTAACAGTATGAAACCTCGGAATATCGAACTAATGTCCTACCAGTTCAATATCGATCAGGTGAATGATATATCGATTGAAACCGCGCATTCTATTGTAACGGTGTCGGAGGGTTCAGGCGATAAAATCCGGTTTGTTTATGAAAAATCGGACTGGCTAGATTGCGATTTAATAACAGAAGTGAATGCCCTGTATTTCCGTGAAAAGTCCGGCGGCAGGCTGCCGTTTTTTGAACTTGTTTCGCTGCACGAAAGCCTTACCGAGCTGGAAATATACATTCCAAAAGACAGCAATGTGGAAAGGATAACAGTCGAGAGTAAAGGCGGGCATGTATTCGTCTCGGATTTACCTTCCAACATGGAGATTCAAACAATGAATGGAAGAATTGAAGTGAATTTGTCTGATATTGGCCAAATAAATGTTATTGCGGAAACTTCGAATGGAAGTGTTTATGTAAACAATATGCAGGCTGGACAAAAATCCGGTAAAAACACCGAATATGTCGTAACCGCTGGTTCGGAGAAAACTGTCAGCCTTAAGTCTGCAAATGGTGATATCCGGATAAACAAGCTTAATTAACACCGTGGAAAAACATGTGTAACAATTTGAACACACGCATTATAAAAGGCGTTTGGAATTATAGGCAATGCTCTACGTCAGAATGGGTATGTATAAGAAAACAACCGTGCCTTTGCCTGGAAGACTGCGTATGCGAATGCCGTACTGTTCACCGTATATTAGCTTCAGCCTTTTATTTGTGTTGAACAGTCCGATATGATCGAAATAATCTTCGCTGGATTCAAGCTTTTGTTTTATTTCCTCGAGCTTTTCCAGCGAAATTCCGTAACCGTTGTCCGCAACGAATATCCTTAAGTGTGAACCGGATTTTATTATTTTGATCTTAATATAGCATCGCGTATCTTTCTTAATAATTCCGTGATAAATACTGTTTTCCACCAATGGCTGAAAAATTAGTTTCTTAATTTTATAATTATTCACAAGCGGTAAGTAATCCCAGTAAACATCAAATTTATCCTCATACCGGTATTTCTGTATTTCTATATAACTATTTGTATTTTCAATTTCTTCTTTTAGTGTTACAAAATTATCCTTACTGTTAAGCGAGTACTTCATTATATCCGACAAATTTTCAATCATTCTGTGCGCAATTGTTGGCTTCCCGCTTATACGGAGGATTTCCCAATATATTGTCTCGAGCGTGTTATGCAGAAAATGAGGGTTAATCTGAGACTGAAGAGCAAGAAGTTCGGCGGCCTGAAGTCTGTATTTTCTCTCCGACAGCTGCAGCTTAAGGTAGCTTCGCTCGATAAAAGTATTCATTATATTATGTATTATATAACTGTATTCGTCCTTAACAACATCCGGAAGCGGTGGAAGGGGGCGCTGGTTTTCCGCGGAATCGATTATGGATATAATCCTGTTTATATTGCTATGGTTTCTGCGGGTCAGATAATAAGCCGGTATAACCGCCAATATCAGCGAAAGCGCCAGCAATAGCGCAGTAACTGTCCTTAACTGCGTTGTCAACCGGCTGAACGAACTCTCCGGAACAACAGAAACGTATTTCCATCCGTATCTTTCCGATTCAAGCCTGAACACATTAAACGGCCCGCTTTTTGACTTGTACAAAAAATATGGGTTGTCTGTTTTGCTAATCGCCTCAAGATCCTCTTCGGTAAAAGATTGCATATTGCCGAAAAGAAACCTGTTATTTTTGTCAATAACAAAAAGAGATTGTTCATTGAAGGTTTTGAGTTCATCCATCATTTTCTCAAGATAATTCAGATATATATTAAGGACAATTACTCCGTTGGCATTATAGACACCGGGAGAGTAAATTTTTTTATAGATTGTCAATACAGGTGTTTTGGCTTGATACTTATAATGCGAGATATACCTTATTTCGGGGTACAATTCGTCATTACTTGCACTATTTATGTAGGGCTCAAACCATGTTGTATCCGCAAAATTATCGATGGAATTAACACCGTCCGATGATGAAATAAATCGTCCCTTTTTGTTGTTATAATATACGTATATGCTGTGAATAAAGGGTTTTGAGTTTGCCGGTGCGGAAACGAAATTCTTAACGAGCTGGCTGATCCTGTATTCTTCATATGAGGTGGATGAGCTTTCCAGTAAATTTTTTATCTGAAGGGAAATATCGATATTGTAATCAAAATTCATGTTCAGCGCATCCAATTCATTCATCATCAGGTTCATATTTGTTTCAATTTGTTTCAGCAGGGCCGCATTATTTTTTTTAAACGTTTCCTTATTGAAATTATTCGACAATACTATCGTAAATATGCCTAACAGCAAAATGGGAACAAGCGCGGGAATGATAAACAGAAAAAAATTTTTAAAGAAATATTTTCTCTGCATGAATGCGGAAGAGAAACGAATTTTTTTATTGCTATATCTTTTCCCTGAATTCTTTAGGATTTTTCCCATAATACTTTTTAAAAGAGGTGGTGAAGCTTTTTGCATTTTCATAACCTACCATAGCGCTTACGTCGCATATCCTGTATTTAATATCATTTAAAAGCACAGCCGCTTTTTTCATTTTGACTGAAAGCACATAATCTGAAAAATTCTGCCCGGTCCTTCTCTTGAAATACCTGCTGACATAAGTGGGACTCATATGAACGAGTTTCGCGGCATCATCAAGCGTAACGTTTCCGTAATGCTCTTCAATATAAGATCTGATTATTGTTAAGATCTTTTCGTGGTAGCCCTGTTCGGTTTCAGATTCGTGTTTTCCGGAATTGTCGTTAGTTACGCCGGTATTCGACGTATTAGCGTCAAGATCATTTTTAATCCGCAAAAAGACATCTTTAAGCTCATGATATTTTGTCGGTTTTACAATAAAATTAACAGCACCGTAGATTAACGCTTTTTGCGCATATTCAAACTCCCTGAATCCGGTGAGAAAAACAACTTTTATATGTGGTTTCTGTTCGTGCAGCAGTTCAATTAATTCAATACCGGACATTACCGGCATTTTTATGTCGGACAGGACTACGTCCACATGATGATGTTGTATGTAATTTAATGCATCCTTACCGTTTTTTGCATCATATACAACTCGAAAGCCGATCTCATTCCAGGGGAAATAATTACATAATCCATCCCGTATTTTTGTTTCGTCATCGATAATAACCAGATTATACATATTGTATCCTTGCAAATATTGACCGACACAAAATTGATTTTATTTGGAAACTATAACGAATCCAGCATATTTATTATATTTCATATATTTTTTTTATTCAACAGAAAGCGCAAATAAACAAACCAAATGTCAAGACAAATGTATAACACAGAATATATTGACAAAAATAAATACCTTTTCTAAAACCGGGTGTATTTAATGCGCCCGCACATTCTGCTACTATTAAACATGTGGACAATGATCTCAATTGAAAGGTAGGGAAAAGAATGAAAAAAACGAGGAAATTAATCGGAATTATTTGTTTACTCGCAGTGCTTATGATGGTTTTTTCGGCTTGTCAGCCTGGTCAATCCGTTCAAAGTACCGGAAGTACGCAAGGTGCAAAGGATACGCCAACAGAAGCACCGAAAAAAGTATCGTTAAGGTTCTCATGGTGGGGAGGCGATGCGAGACACCAGGCAACACTCGAAGCCCTTCAGTTGTATATGGATAGAAATTCCCATGTAACGATTGAAGCTGAATACGGCGGATATGGAGATTACTATCAAAAAATGGTTACTCAGCTTGCCGGAGAATCAGCACCTGATATTATGCAGGTTGATTCGATTTGGATTGCAGATTTGTACAAACAGGGAGAAATGTTTGTTGACCTGTACACGTTGGAAGATAAAATGGATATGTCCGGGTTTGACAAAGCATTTCTCAAGAACTACTGTGAAGTGGACGGAAAGCTTCAAGGTCTTCCCAAAAGTATAGCGACAGCAACATTTATCTATAATGTCGAGTTTTTCAAAAAGTTTAACATTGATCCCGAAACAAAGCTGGATTGGGATGTTTTACTTGAAATAGGGTCACGAGTCCATCAGGAAGACCCTGAATGTTATTTGATTCAACCTCATTTTGGTATGATGAGAATGCTGGTTATGTCCTATATGAAACAAAAATCCGGAAATAATTTAGCAAATGACGATTACACATTGGGATACGATAAAGAGCTTATTGCCGAAGCTTTCGGCTATTTCAGAACACTTCTTGACAAAGGTGTTGTTGTTCCGTTTGAAGATACCGGGACTATTGCAGAAGCCGATGAGCATCCTATATGGCAAAACGGAAGATCCGGAATTATATTCAATTTTGACTCGGTAATCCCGAAAATAGCGGGGAATTCCACTTTTGAACTCGGAGTAATGCTTCCGCCGATTATGCCCGGTTGTGAAGATACCGGTATCACTGTAAAGCCCGGTGTTCTTACCTCTATTAACAAGAAAACCGAATATCTTGATGAGAGCGTAAAATTTATGGATTTCTACAATAATGACAAGGATGCGCTTATCGTACTGGGAGATACAAGAGGAGTGCCCCCGACGCAGGCAGCAATGGATGTATTGGTCGGTGCGGACAAACTGAATCCGCTTCTTGCTAAGGCTGTTGCAGCGGGTGTGGAAAACGCGGGCTCACCTGTAAATGATATCACTAATAATGCGGAAATTGATAAACTTACCCTTGACTTATTTACAGAAATGGCCTTTAATGTAAAAACTCCCGAGCAGGCAGCGGAAGAACTGGTTAATAAACTTGAAGCCAAATTGGAGGAACTTAAAAATTGATCATTATTCTTTCTGTCTTTGTCTCAAAAAACGTTCTATAGGCCGGCAATGAATGATAACGAATTCATTGGTTTAACGAGGTCAGGTGGAATACATTCTCCGCCTGCCTCGTTGAGCGGAGGCGAATTGACTTAAAACGCGGAGCAATGAGAATTCTTTTAATTGTTCTGCGGCAATCAATTATTTGTATATCTGAAAGGAAGCCGCGGAAATGGCTGATATAAGACAGGGCATAAAAAAGCATGATGAAAAAAAGAACAAAGCTGTTCGCAGCATATATAGAAAAAAGAGCCGATATATTGGACTTGTTTATATAAGTCCGTGGCTTATCGGTTTTTTTATCTTTCAATTATATCCGCTGATTTCATCATTTGTATACTCATTTATGAATTTCAATATGTTCGACAAGCGGGAATTTACAGGTGTTCAGAATTATATTTACATGTTTACAAAGGATGAGTTATTCCGTAAATCGCTTAAAGTAACATTTATTTATGTTTTTCTATCTGTACCGCTTAAGCTTGTTTCAGCACTGCTTGTTGCTATGCTGCTGAATATGAAGCTTAAATTTGTAAATTTTTTCAGAACGGTATATTACATCCCTTCTATTATGGGCGGAAGCGTTGCCATATCGATATTATGGAAGGCGATGTTCATGAAAGAAGGTTATATCAACAGTCTGTTATCCATTTTTTCAATTCCGGCGACCAATTGGCTTGGGAACCCATCTCTGGCCATATATACGCTGAGCAGTCTTGTCGTGTGGCAATTCGGATCGTCTATGGTAATTTTTCTTGCTGGCTTGAAGCAAATACCTCCTGAACTGTATGAAGCCTGTAAAGTAGACGGAGCATCAAGGTTAAAAATGTTTTTTAATATAACGCTGCCTTTATTGTCACCAATCATATTTTTTAACCTTATAATGCAGCTTATCAATGCTTTTCAGGAGTTTACCGGAGCACTTGTCATTACAAACGGCGGGCCGGTAAACGCAACCTATTTATATGTACTTAAGGTTTATGAAGACGGATTCCGGTTTTTTAAAATGGGATATGCAAGCGCGCTTTCGTGGGTTTTGTTTTTCATTATTCTCATATTTACATCACTTATATTCAAGTCTTCAACCGGCTGGGTATACTATACTGACGGAGGAAAGTAACAGATGAGAATAAAAACGAATAAGTTTTTTACATATTTTGTATTGGTGTTTGTGGGTTTTGCGATGATATTTCCTCTTATATGGCTAATTTCGGCGTCATTAAAGCCCAATAACGAAATATTCGGGACGCTCAGCCTG
>JAAYBO010000001.1 GCA_012730095.1 Clostridiaceae bacterium | reverse complement strand
GTAACCCATGCGGTTATCCTGTTAATTGAGGCATCAAAGAAATCCAGTGCGAAATGGACGCGGTCATATGCGCCGCTGCGTTTTACCTCATGTGCTATTGCAGCGGTTTCATCATTGAAAATAACAACATGATCACTGTCCCATCTGACTCCCCTGCTGACATGAAGCAGAAGTTCATCGGTAAAGGTCAAAAGGGCAGAAATTTTATCTGAGATTGTTTCGGTGGGATGGAAATGGCCCGCGTCAAGACATAACATAATATCTCTGTTTGTTAAAACATAGCCCATGTAAAACTCATGAGAGCCTACAACATAGCTCTCGGAACCAATACCAAAAAGCTTCGATTCAACTGAATCAATCAAGCAGTTTTTATCGTACTTTTCGCCATAAATCTCATCAAGGGATTCTTTTAGTATTCTTCGGTATATAATTCTGTTTGCCGGCGTATCTTTCAAGCCGTCCGGAATCCATAGATTATTAACGCACGGCGTACCCAATTCCGCGCCTATTTTTGCGGCTATTTCACGTGAACGCTTGCCGTGTTCTATCCAAAAATCCCTAACTTTTTTTTCCGTGCTTGAAAGAGTAAACCCGGAATCTGCCAGCGGATGCGCGAAAAACGTAGGATTGAAATCAAGGCCGATCCCTTTTTCTTTCGCCCATTTAACCCAGCCTTCAAAATGCTCAAATCCAAGCTCGTTCCTTGCAACACTCTTTCCTTTCGTTTCGGCATACATCGCATGGATATTGACCCTGTGGGTTCCGGGGATAAGGCTTAACGCTATATCCATATCCTGCCTTAACTCATCGGCGTTTCGGGCTCTCCCGGGGTAGTTTCCGGTTGCCATTATCCCTCCGCCGGAGCTTCCACCGGCATCCTCAAATCCGGCTACATCATCTCCCTGCCAGCAGTGAAGCGAAATCGGGATTTTTTTCATTTCTTCAATAACCTTGTCGGTGTCAACACCTAACCGGGCATATGTTTCCTTCGCGGAAAGATATGATTCCAAAACATTGTTTTCGTTTTGCTGATACATATAAACTCCCCCTTGCTTTTCAATCTCATTTTTCAAACGTCACTTTTGAACTATTATACAATAACGGAAACAAAGAGCGTATAATAGTTCTTAACAACTACTGTATATCCGAAATGTAACCACTGGGTTACAACCAGATATTATCATAAAAACTTTAAAACTTCTTTGGTATATGTTATCATTTTTTTAGGTAATCCATTCTATGCGCGGTTATAAGCTTTAAATTTATTCAATAAGCGCTTGATCAAATTGTGCGGCAATACGCGGGAGTTAAAGCGCCTGCCTTACGTGTTTATGTACAGCTACCTGCGTACATTTTAATAAAATTTTCCCGGGTGAGCAAGGAAGGTTAACATGAAATCTGAGAATTTCCCGACACTGCTTGGAAAAACACTATTTCGCGACAATGAACTTGTTTATGTGAATCGCTCCGATGAATTGAAAGAATATGACGGAATTATGCACAAGCATGATTTTATAGAAATTGCATATGTTTTTTCAGGCAGCGGCCTTCATATAATCAACGACAGGAAATTTAAGGTTTCCAAAGGCGACCTGTTTATTCTTAATTATGATGTACCACATGGTTTTTTTGCCGAATCATCTGGGAAAACCCAGCCAGTAGTTTACAACTGTGTATTCATGCCGAATTTTCTTGATGCTCAATTGCTTGGAAGCAAACACTTTTTTGATATATTTTCTTCTTTCCTTTTTAAATCTTTTTTCCCGGAGGAATATTCATCTAAAGCCGATATCCATCTTTCCGGAACAGAGTATACAGATATAGGAAAACTGTTTCACAATATGTACGAGGAATACAAGCACAGGAATAAGGGGTACATTGAGATAATACGGGCATACTTAATAGAACTTCTTGTAAAAGTATTCCGCCTTATGGACAAAGACACGCAAAACAATATTTCGTCGCAGAACCAGCGGCTGATACTTAAAGCGGTGGATTATTTAAAAGACCATTATAATTCCGATATACGGCTTGAAGATCTGGCAACAAAATCTTTTATCAGTAAAAACTATTTCAGCAGGCTTTTCAAGGAAGTCACGGGCATCAACTTTACCGACTATATACAGAACATTCGCATAAATGAAGCCTGCAGCCTGTTAAAAAATACCGATATGAAAATAATCGACATAGCGTACGAGGTTGGCTTTAAGGATGTAAAATTCTTTTATGAGGTCTTTAAGAAGCTTACAGGAGAAACACCGGGTGGATACAGGAAGAGCTGAACCTTAACCTATGTTCTTCCCTTCATAGCCTGCTCGGCCATATATGAGCTTCTTACCAGAGGACCTGAAGCGACATATAAAAAACCTTTCTCATATGCTTCATTTTGATAAGATAAAAACATATCAGGATGAATATATTCGATCACCGGATGGTGCTGCCTCGACGGAGACAGATACTGTCCGATTGTAAGGAAATCGCAGCGTACATTTCTCAAATTGGAAAACACAGCCGAAACTTCTTCCGGTTTTTCACCAAGGCCAACCATAATTCCAGACTTTGTATAGATGGTTTCATCAATATCTTTTACAGCTTTTAATACAGCCAAAGAACGCAGATAGTCTGCCTGAGGCCTGACTTTGGCATATAATGAAGGCACCGTCTCAACATTGTGATTTATAATATCAGGATGCGCTGCCGTAACCTTTCTTAAAGCTTCGATATCACCGTTGAAATCGGGTATCAGCACTTCAATTATCACATCAGGAGTTTCGCCGCGTATCGCTTTAATAACACGCGCAAAGTGCTCCGCTCCTCCATCGGGAAGATCATCCCGGGTAACCGATGTTATAACCGTATGGCGTAATTTCAGCGCTTTTACCGCCTGCGCGACATGTTCGGGCTCGTTTTCATCCACAGGTTCCGGTTTGCCTTTTGATACATTACAAAAAGTACATCCGCGTGTGCATGTTTTACCAAGAATCATAAATGTCGCCGTTTTCCTGCCGTAGCATTCCCCGCGGTTCGGACATGCCGCTTCACTGCAGACAGTATTGAGGCTGAATTTTTTCAATATACCTTCAACAAACGCGTTTTCCTTTGCAGGATACGCCTTTACCCGCAGCCATTCAGGTTTTTGTGTTTTTTTCATTTGCACCCCTCGCAATTGTAACTCAAAGTCGTTCCTTGATTGAAATCCTCAGGCTAAAAACTGTATTTCAACATTGTTTCCAATTCATATCCTGACTTGGTAAAAAGTTCGCAGACGTGTTAAAACATTCGCAAAATACTTCCGCGGTTCTTATGAAAAGTTTCTTCATATCCTGTTTTTTACCTGTAAGCTTTTGGACAGAAGTTACACCCCTGTCTTTCAAACCGCACGGAACAATCCATTCAAACCTTGAAAGGTCCGTATTCACATTAAACGCAAAACCGTGCATTGTTGTCCAGCGTTTCACTTGTATTCCTATCGCCGTGATTTTGTCGGTTCCGACCCAAACACCGGTGTAAGTCTTATCGCCTCTGACGGCTTTAATCTGATAGTCATCTTCAAGGAGTTTAATGAACGTATTTTCAACCCTCAATATATAGTCACGTATATCCCGGCCCCAATTATTCAGGTTCATTATCGGATAGCCCACTATCTGCCCGGGCCCATGATAGGTGACATCCCCTCCCCGGTTAATCTGTCGAACCTCCACTCCAAGGCGTATTAACTCATCCTCCGGTATCAGGATATTTTCTTTCTTCCCTCGAACGCCGAGTGTTATAACCTCGGGATGTTCAAGCAAAATTAAAGTATCGCGGCTTTCACCCGACGAAACTTTTTTCCATAAATCCATCTGTAAATCCAAGGCATGTCCGTATTCAATTCTGCCAACATATAAGATGTCTATCGCCAAAATTAATACCTCCGTTTTAGCTTTAAACTCATTGCCGGCAGAGTTACCACCTTCTGGAGCTTCCTCCTCCGCCGCTGCGGCCTCCTCCGCCGGAAAATCCGCCGCCTCGGGAAAAGCCTCCTCCGCCGCCGGTAAATCCTCCGCCGTGGCCTCCTCCGCCCCTGTATCTTCCTCCTGACATGAAAGCTATAAACAGAAGTTTTGTCATTCTACCGCCAAAAAACATCCAGTCAATTATTAGGAAAACGAAAACAATAATAAGAAAAATGATTTGTCTGGTACTATTATCTTCACGACGGCTGTCAACGGCTTCGTATACAAAATATTCATCCAGTTCCTCAACGTCAATCCCGTACTCGTCATAAACCTTATAAACAGTCGCAAGAAAGCCGTTCTTAATGCCGGACGAGTAATCGCCTTCCTGAAAAGCAGGGATCATATAATTATCCTGTATTCTTCGCGTTTCAGCGTCCGTAAGAGCGCCTTCCAGGCCATATCCGACCTCTATCCTTGACCAGCGATCTTCGATTGCGACAAGAATAAGAACGCCGTTATTTTTTTCCGTCGTTCCTATTCCCCATTCCCTGAAAAGGTTAACGGCATATTCTTCAATAGACCGCCCTTCAAGGCTGTTAATCGTGACAACAACAACCTGCGCGGATGCCTTCTCATAAAGCTGGATTGCTATATTCTGAATATCCCGTTCTGTATCCGGATCTATGACACCGGCAAAATCATTTACGAAAAAATTATCGGCCGGCTTCGGATAATCAACCTGTGATCCGTAGCACGGAAGGCTGACAAAAACGGAAAGAAGGATAACTATATATGTAGTTATTCCAATCAGCTTTTTCATTATCATTTTCTCCAAAGACATAATTGTTAATTACTAAAGTCGACCTTTGGAACTTCCCTTGCTCCTTCATCCGCCTCAAAAT
>JAAYBO010000100.1 GCA_012730095.1 Clostridiaceae bacterium | reverse complement strand
ATTAAAATAACAGAAAAAATTGTTTGTTTTAACTATCTCTTATTGTTTTTTCATTCATCAACAATGTCAAGTTTTATTCCGTTCTTTTTGACAAAATCAAGTACCGTCTCAGGTATATTTTCCATATCCTTGCTTTTGTTATTTTTCTCCGGTGATACTATTCTTACATTAAGCCTTTGCCCGCTGCACAATTCTATTGCGTTTTCAATAATCTCCATGCTTTCCGCCTTTTCAATAACCTTCTTTCTAAATCCTTCTTCCTCAGAAATAACAATACCTATAGTATCTTTATCGATCCACACCGCGCTTGTTCCGACCAGACCGGAATAAACCTTCATTCTGCCCGCACTTCGCAATTCATCAATTACACGATTCCATTCAGAAAAAGACCCTTTGTCAATCGTTTCGACAGCAGGAATTTCATTAATCTCTTTTTCCTCTTCTTTATCCTCTTCCTGTTTATAAATTTCATAGCCGTAATTTTCGGTTTTCAATTTTATATTATCTTCAAGATGACGTATTCTATCCTCCAGAAGTCGTATTCTATCTGAAATGCTGTCATCTTTTCTGTCAAGTTCTCGCGTGCAAATGCGTAAAAACGTCATCTCAGTTAAAATCCTGGGACTTGCACTCCATTTTAAACCCGCTTCAAGATCCGATAGTTCTTTTATCATTGTCAATGCCTCGGTCATAGACAATCTTTCTGTTAAGCGTGGTATCCGCTCTCTTTCCTTTTCACCCGTACATAAAATATTATCAAGGTTTCCTGATGTTTTATATACTATAATATCACGAAACAGCCTGATAATGCTTTGCAGAAACTGAGCAGGCTCCTTCCCTTCCGAATAAAGCTGATCAATTGTTTGTACCGCTTTCTTTTCATCCCGCATAATTAAGCATTCCGCTGCAGCAAGAACAAGTTCACTCCTGGCTATTCCTAAAACATCATATACACACTTCAGTTCCAGTGGATTTCTTCCCGTTGAAATACATTGATCCAGAAGGCTGATTCCGTCCCTTAAGGCTCCTTCGGCAAGAGAGGCCAGAAAATAAGCCGCCTCGTCGGTAAGATTAATACCTGTTTCCTTTGCTATCAATAAAAGTCTTTCCATAATTCCGCCTGTTGAAATCCGGCGAAAATCAAAACGCTGGCATCGCGATAAAACTGTTGCGGGAAGTTTGTTCGGTTCCGTCGTTGCCAGAATAAACAACACATGCTCCGGGGGTTCCTCAAGAGTTTTCAGAAGCGCGTTAAATGCGCCTGAAGACAACATATGTACTTCATCAATAATATATATCTTATAAGATGCCTGTGATGGAGTATAAACCATTTCATCAATGATATCACGCACATTGTCAACACTGTTGTTCGACGCGGCGTCCATTTCAATAACATCAAGTATTGTACCGCTTAAAATCCCGGTGCATACCTCGCATTTGTTGCATGGGTTTCCATCTTCCGGTTCAAGGCAGTTAACCGCGCGTGCCAATATTTTGGCCATTGTTGTTTTCCCCGTTCCCCTTGTTCCGCAAAAAAGATACGCGTGAGCCGGTTTCCCCGATATAACGGTGTTTTTTAAAGTGGTTACGACATGCTGCTGCTCTACCACATCATCAAATGTTTTAGGTCTGTATCTTCGATATAATGCCTGATGATTCATATGACCTCCTAAGTTTCACCTTACCATTCCCCCAGGTATATGGGCGTAAAATTAAGATAATCCGCCGAAACCAAATAGTATCTTATACCATTATGGTCCCCCGTGACGGAAAGATTGCGGCTTTTCCCATGGAGATGCCCATAAACACATATGGAGACACGATATTCCGATAATAAATCAACAAAAGCACTCGGTTTTCTATTCGGACCAAAAGGCGGATAATGAAGCATAGCTATTATTGTGCCTCCAAATCCCCTGGTCTGTTTAAGAGAAAGCTCCAGCCTTATCAATTCACGATTATATATTTTTTCATCCTCAAACGTAAAACCATTATCTTCGGGGGTTTTCCATGCCCTGCTTCCGGTAACGGCCAAATCCCTGTAAAAAAATGCATTGTTATGTATGAATGAAATGCTTTTTATTCCTTCTTTTTCTGTAAACTGAAAAAGTTTGCGCTTGGTTGACCACCAATAGTCATGGTTTCCCTTTACAAGCAATTTTTTGCCGGGAAGATCTTCTATATATCGAAAATCCGGACCCGCCTCATTTAAATAGGTAGCCCACGAGATATCACCGGGAATTAGAACAAGATCTTCATCATTAACCGTCCGGACCCAGTTTTGATGAATTCGACGCATATAGCCTTCCCAATCAGGTCCGAAAACATCCATTGACTTATCTTCCGCAGCGGCAGAGAGGTGCAAATCGGATATCGCGAATACTCTCATGACTTTTCTTCCCCATTGGATTCCATCATAGCAAACTTAATGATACCCTCCACTGCAGTTTGTCCCTGCACCGAAGCGCGGACTTTCACTTTTCCCACTCCCCTGCGGAAAACAAGGAATTCAGCCTCAAGCATCAGGGTATCCCCCGGAAGTACCTGTCTTCTGATTTTCATATCTTCAATGCCTGTGAAAAGAGGTATTTTATCCTTATTTTCATCAATCATCATCCCTGCTATACAGGCTGTCTGCGCAAGCGCTTCAATTACCAGAACCCCGGGCATTATCGGATAATCAGGGAAATGCCCCTGAAAGAACGGTTCGTTATAGGTAACATTTTTTATCCCAACAGCCCTGATTACCGGTTCCTGCTTTACTTCAATAATTTTATCGACCAACAGGAAAGGGTATCTGTGCGGTATTATCTTTTTTATTTCGGCAATACCTGTTTCTTTTTTTTCATCCTGCATAAATAAAATCACCCGCCGCTGTTCAAAAATAAATGAATAATATATTTATCACTGCTCCCAGTTATGGTATGTGTTTTGAACATCATCGTGTTCTTCAAGCTTATCAATAAGCTTTTCCATATCCTCAGCTTTCTGTTCATCGTCAATAACCGTTGTAGTTTGTGCAATCATGGCAATTTCCGCCGTTTCAAATGTATATCCCTCTTTTTCAAGACTGTCAACAACTTTCGAAAAATCGCCCGGGTCGGTGATTATTTCATAATACTCTTCTTCCGTAACAACATCCAGTGCGCCCGCCTCTAAAGCAGCCATCATTAAATCGTCTTCATTTATTTCAGGTTTTTTTTCTATTATTATTTGTCCTTTTTTATCAAACATGAATGATACACACCCGGTCGTGCCAAGATTTCCGCCATATTTATCGAAAAGATGGCGAATATCACCGGCAGTACGGTTCCTGTTATCTGTAAGAGTTTCCACTATAACGGCAACTCCACCCGGACCATATCCTTCATATATTATTTCTTCATAGTTGTCACTGTCTACATTTCCTGCGGCCTTGTTTATGCTTCGTATTATATTTTCATTCGGAACATTATTTGCTTTAGCTTTTGCGATTATATCCTTAAGCCTTGAATTAGTATTTGGATCAGGCCCGCCTGAACGGACAGCGACAGCAATTTCTCTGCCCAGTTTCGTGAAAATTTTCCCTCTTTGAGCATCGGCTCTTGATTTTTTGTGTTTGATATTTGCCCATTTAGAATGACCGGCCATATTTTCATCACCTCTTTACCATCTTAAAACAATCTTTTCGCTTACAACAATACTCAAGGCGAGACAAACAGTATTTGCCCAAACTAATATTTTAATTATAATATGCAAAAGCCATTATCGTCAAAATTTGCATAAGTTTTTCCTTGAATAAAAATTTCCGCTTGGCCGCCGCTGGCTTCCGCAATAGCTTTTTTAATTAAATCCTTCTTTTCCGGCTCTATTAATGTTTCAATTTCAACAACATCCGTATACTTCGTGTCCGTTATTGCAATATTATTCAGTGCGGCAATATTTTGTACTTTTCCGTGAAGATGATATCCTATACGTATAAGTGCCTGATAACACATTTTTCTCGTAACCGTTCCGGCATCTTCCAGACCTATCGATGCGGCTTTCCCATATGCACGAACAAGGCCGGAGGCGCCAAGAAGAATACCGCCGAAATATCTTATAACTACCACTAATACGTTATTAAGCCCCTTTTTGCGGATAGCTTCAAGAATGGGAAGCCCGGCAGTTCCGGAGGGTTCTCCGTCATCACTGAAACGCTGTACCATGGTTTCAGAGTCTATTATGTATGCATAGCAGTGATGATTTGCATCCCAATACTTTTTTTTTAAATCATTAAGAATTCCGACAGCGTCATTTTCGGCGGAAACAGGAAAAACGAATGACAAAAACCTGGAACGTTTTTCTTCATATTCACCATACCCCGCCTTCATGACAGTGCGGATACAATCTTGCATTATATTCACTCCATACCGTAAACCGGAATTCGTTGAAACAGATAACACATCTATTTTGCTTTAATATATCATACCAGATAACAGCCGGAAATAACAAATATTTATTTACAGCAGGACCCGTGAAAATACTGTTCAGAAGTTGGCGGGTGATTACGGGTCTGTCCATTGCTGCCGTGTTCCGGCAGGTACGCGGCTCTGTTCCGGGTGTTTTCGGTGACAAAGGGTAACATGCTACAGCGCCTTGTTGCCTATAGGCAAGTGTGGAGCGTGTTAATAAGCTACCCGGAATATGGAGAGCTTGGTTCAAAAATTGCATAGCATACAGCGTATTATCGTTATGTGCTTTGTCGCTCAAGGAAACGAAACAACAAGAGCTGTATAAATATTATCAGCGAGGCTAAGGTATCCCCCACAGCCCGGTGAAACCAATAATACCGGTGTTTTTACAAAGCGGAATACCTTTTGCCTCGATATATTCAACACCTTAAATACATTGTCTAGCTAGCCATTGAAACTAATTCTTTGTATTTCAGATAAGAAATGTGAAGCAATGAGCGATCCTGGCTATATGTTATCTTCTCCATAGCTTCTTCTATTGTAAAAAATCCGGCTTTTGCGTATTTTTCCGGTTCACCGATGGTAAACCCCTCACTTTGTGTCATCATAATAAACCATGTAATTCTGTTGCAAACGGGTTGCTGTCTGGTCACGGAAAAAAATTCATAATTTGTTCTGCCGGCGGATGAGATTATTGTTGCGTTAATTCCGCCTTCTTCCTTAACCCTCCTAAGGGCTACTTCGCTTTGGAGCTCTCCGTTTCTTATTACTCCTTTTGGAAAAACCCACTCGCCTTTCTCGTTCTGAAGAAGGAATACCTTGTCACCGGAAAATACCACTCCGCCGGCACAGTTTCTAATAAGCATATCGCCATTACCCCTTTCAATTTTTTTTATTTTAAAAATTACCCGTTCTTAATAGATGCACCATCCAGGATCAAATCCGGAAAAAATATATAAATAAAGGGCAATAAAAAAGGCACCGTTATGAAATTAATAATGATTCCAGCATTGTGCCTTTTGCAAAACGAACTCATATGAAATTACTTGTAACATATATAAAAAGGAGGAACAAAAATGAAAATATTTCATATTATATTCATACCCTCTTCTCAGTCTAATAATCATAAAAAACTACATTATTTTTCATCTCTGACAGATTTCATTTCCCTTACATGCCCGGTCAGCTTTTCGGATGAGTCATTAAATTGAGGTATCGAATCCGTTAAGTTTTTTTTAGAATATACATCTATAATGTGCAAATCTTTTTCCGTTAGTTTAATTTTTCTATTTTTCATAAGTTCAACTCCTTTTCACAAGGAAGCTTAATAAAGAAATACGTTTTATCCATGAAATATTATCACGGCGGAATATTTTAATCCGTATATATATATTTTACCACAATATTTGATTTTTACTAATGTTTTAATCAATTTTTAATAATTGATCAAAATATCCGCCGCAAAATATATTATTTAGAATTCAGGTTCAATTAATCCATAGTTCCCATCTTTACGTTTATATACAACATTAACTTCCTCGGTCTCTGAATTTGAAAATACAAAGAAATTGTGCCCTAATAGATTCATTTGAAGAATCGCTTCTTCGACATCCATTGGTTTTATTGCAAATCTTTTACTTTTCATAATTTTAAAACTATTTTCTTCCTCTATTTGCTCATCTATCTGAAAGTTATCGGGAACAAATGCTTCCTGATGAATTCTCCTTCCTAATTTTGTTTTATTCTTTCTGATTTGTCTTTCAAGCTTGTCAATTACGGCATCAATTGAAGCATACATATCGTTTGTAGTTTCCTCAGCCCTAATAAATAAACCTTTTGATAAAATAGTTACCTCAAAAATATTACGGTTTTTTTCCACAGAAAAGGTAAGATGGCATTCGGTTTCAGGTTTAAAAAACTTTTCAATTTTATTTAGTTTTTTAGTAGCATGTTGCTTTAATGATGAAGATAAGTTAATATTCTTCCCGCTGAATATGTATTTCATCATAACAACTCCTTTCGTATATTCAAAAAGCTAAATTTATATTTATTTTATCATATTCTTACCCAAGAAGGGTATTGCTAAACTGTAATAAAATACCTTATTTTTTAATGAATTCTGAATTCTGTCCACACCTTGATATCCACATAAGTCACAGTGCTTTAGAATTCAGCCTCTTGTTTTATGTGGATTATGTGGATAAGCTTGTGTATAACTTGATTTATAACGCTCTTAGTGATTGTGGATAATTTATTCACAATTTTTAAACAAGTCGTAAAAAAATACCTGAAAACTCTTACAAGTGGTTTTCAGGTATCATCACCATCCATCTCCACAATTAAATCAGTGGGTATTAACCCTCTCGGCCCCATTTGCCTGTAAAATGCTCCGCACACTCTCCACCTTATCCTCATCGGTCTTCATACTAAAAACAACCTTGCCTTCACGTACATCAGATTCATACTTTTTACTTTCTTCTTCTGGAATACCAAGATCAACCAACCCTCCAACTATACCTCCGGTTGCCGCTCCCCCTATTAGACCGGCCACAGGTCCTGCCGCTGCAATTATACCAAGCCCGGGTATAGCAACCAGACCGGCACCGATAAGAAGGCCTGCAAGCCCTCCGATAATGCCTCCGGTAACTGCCCCGTTGGAAATGTTATCGTTTACCATACCTTTTCTACCCTCACCGGATTGATCGTCATTCTTTACCAATATGGAGATATCATCTGTTCTAAGGCCTTGCTCTTTAATCTCTCTTGCCGCTTTTTCAGCATAATCCACTCTGTCGAAAACACCAACTACGGTTACTGGCATAACATTCTCCTTTCTTGCCGTTATTTTTATAAAATTGGAAAAACGGTAAAAAAAACTATATATGTTGAATCTTCGTCCAACACATATAGTATGCCTTTAAGATAATTGGTTTATTCGAATCACCTTTCAATAAAATTTCTCAGAGCCTCATTTTTCAGGTTAAAATCTAATATTGCATCAAGAACCGCTTGTCTTTGAGCAAGTACTTTTACTTCACTTTCGATTATTTCCCTTCTGCTTATTATACCTGCATCATATTTGGTCAATAATGTCGACAACCTGTTTTCTTCCAGTTCCAGTCTCTTTTTTTCCAGTTTTACCGCATCTGAAGCAGTTAAAAGATCGTTATAGGCATTCCGTACCGAAACTTCAAGATTTGTCTTTGTGTCATACAGATTCTTTCTCGCTGATTCCATTTCATATTCCTTATAGTCATAATAATCGTTACCCGGCTTCAGGCGCTCCTTTGTAATTTCAAATTTCATTTCAGCAGCTTCCAGCGCTTTTTCCGCGCGATAAACTTCCGTATCCGATTCAAGAGCCTTTTCTACTGCCTTGTTAATATCAAAAGTATGAACAAGATAAGGTGAACCTATTTCACCCAGTTGATACTCAAAAGCGATTTTGTTTTCATCGCTCAGATCTATGTGCATTTTTTGTTTTATATCAAGAATATCCTCTGCCAATGCCGTTTCCATTTTAGTCAGCTCAAGCTTCTCAACCGAAAGCGCCAGTTCCTCATCGGCAATGTCCGCTTCGGAAAGCATTCCCTCCCGGAACTGGACCATATCAATATCATACATTTCTTCAAGCAATTCTATTCTCTTCTTTTTCAAAGCTATCTTTTCTTCACTGAGCACAACCTGCATGAGCTCATTAAAAACTTCATGCTTAAGCCTCTTTTCGTTATCAAGCTTTTTTCTTTTCGCTATTTCAAGGTTCACTTCCGCTTCAATCGGGGCAACCTGCTTTATAATCGTTCTTTCAACGACTTCCTGCGGAGTACCGCCTATAAAGCCTTTCTTTGCTTCCAGCCGCGCATCTTCGAGAGCACTCTCCATTGCCGATATATGATAGTCATCCAATTCGGGCTGAACCGCGTTGCTTAATGCTGTTTCAAGCACCGTTTCATAATTATATTTAATTATTTCGTTTTCCGCATATGCCATTAGTGTTGTTAATAAAACCAATACAACAACCAAAAACAAAATCCTTTTCATTTTATTCTCCTCCCATAAAATACCCGGTGTTAGAACCTTCCGTAAGGCTGCGATTGAATTTGTCCTGCGTATTCATGATAATAAGTGTATTGATATTAACCATATATTCCAGTTGGTATACCGCAAGTTCAAGCTGTTCTAATACCGATTCGGGAACAAGGCCTGCCTGGTACTGGGCGGTAACCGTTTCAAGCTTTTTCTTTTGTCTTGACAGGTTCAATTTTGATATTTCAAGATCCAAATAGCATTTATTCAGTTCTTTATACAACTTCCTTATTTCTTTACAGATATCATATTGATACTGCGAAAGCTTTATATTAAGCTGATTAAGATCGTCCTGCAATTCTTTGTAATCTTCTCTCGCATCGGGGTAATTAATGTGAACATTCTTATGCGTATATATATCCATTTGAAATTCTATCAGGCCTATTCTGTTTTTCAGATCCCGGATTTCAGCGCGATTTAAAAGCGCCTTATTTACAGCATCATCTTCTGTTATATTAATGCCGTTATATGTAACATATGGCATTCCAATTATGTCATAACGGTACTCTGGGTTAAGCCCTGCCATTGCATTAAATTGACGATGCATATTTTCAAAATCTCTTTCCGCCTTCAAAACAGAGTTTTTTGCCGATAAGAGTGCCAGATCTGCTTCATCCAGTTCCGTTTGTGTTATAAGTCCTTTTTCAAAACGCACCTTTTCCCTTTCATATGACTTTTGGGATATGTAAAGCGCCTTTTCCGCCAACAGCTTATTATTATATGTGGAATAAAGACCAAGGAAAAGTTCGTCCGCAGCGTTTGCCATTGACACTTCAATAACAGGACCTAACAGTTTTTTCATTTCCCAAACGTATTTTAACTGTTCCGGCACAAACTCTTTTAACAGCCGCATCTGCATTTGCTCAAACGGATCATAGTAGTAATAAATATCATCGCCGGTAAAAGGATGCTTGAACAAAAATATTTTTTGCGTGTTAATTCCCTGTGATCTAAGGACCTGCTTTTGGTAATCACGTTCCCCAAAGTTTGCATTTTCTTTAGCATTCCAGAGTGCAGCGGAGTTTTGAACAACCATCTCAACAGCTTTTCGCCTGTTTAACACCGTGCTTTCGGAAGCTGTAAGCGATTGTGCTCCAAATGTAAATAGTATTGCATTTATTATAATAAATGTGAAAAACTTCTTTCTCACTCTGAATCCTCCTTACGCCGCTGCTAATGACTCTAATTCAGGTTTGATAAACAATAAAAAAACACGTGACGATTTCACCTGTGCCGGCTTAGTATGTATATTATATCAACGTATTGAACTGCTGAAAAGTCTGATAGACAACAAAAAAGGACCAAAGGCCCTTTTTTGTTGGAAATTTGGACACGGATAAGACATGCCGATTAATAATGGTCCAAACTTACCTATTATTATTCTGTCTTTTCTTTTGTGAGTTGTTGGGATTAATATCTTCTGAAAACTCAGTCATGTTTTCACCCAACTGATCGTTGCTAAAACTTGGTTTTTTCCTTTGTTGATTTTCCTGGTTATTGTTTCGATTCTGTTCCTGATTCCTATTTTTGCCCATGCTTTGAACACCTCCATCATATTGAATAATAACTTTGTTTTACCGCCCAATAAACATTTGGACGAATATTTTCCCGTACTTCGGACTGTTATAAATTCCGATCCCGGTATAATTGAAATTTCCATTGAGGATATTCTTTCTATGCCCTTCGGAATTCATCCAGGCTTTTACAGCCGCTTCCTCAGTACTGTTCCCTGCTATATTCTCTCCTGCCGACCTAAAACTTATACCAAATTGCCTCATCATATCAAAAGGAGAGCCATAAGTTGGAGACTGGTGGGAGAAATAATTATTGTCAACCATGTCTTTCGCCTTCAGACGTGCGATTTCCATCAGTTTCGCATCCGGCGCCAAAGCTGGAAGTCCGGCCTTTGCTCGTTCGGCATTTATCAAATCGAGAAGCAGCTGCTCACTTTTTGAGATATCCGGCTGCGGGGCTTTTGTCGGCTGGGGAGTTGGGGTCGGAGTTTTTGGATTCGAACCGGGCGGCTGTTCTACTTTATTTGGAGGCTGCAGGTATTTTCCGCTGCAACATCCGACCAGACCTGTGTTCGGTTCATATATTACGTACCAGTCGCCAATTTTCGCCAATACATTGACCCATTGATTTTGTTTCAGTGTTCCCACAATGGAATATTTTGTGGACGGTCCTTTTCGGACGTTTAACTCATACGCAGTAACAATTCCGCTGATAAAATCCACCCTCTGCCAGGTTTGCTCCGCATAGGTCCGGGTCACAGCCGGACTTAAGAGGCCAAACACGGTTACAGACAGGAAGGTTATCAGAACAATTGCTACAATTCTTTTTTTCATATTCTCCCTCCTCATACCATGATTTGGACCCTGCGGATACTTAACCAAAACCAAGAACAAAAAATCCGATGTTCCTTGTTAATGGTGGATTTTTGCAGGATCCATGGTGCAATAAATAGTATGTCTCCTGTTACAACAAAATATTTACAAAAATAAAAAAAAAGATTCCGTTAAGACAACTATTTTTCGGATAGTTTTTACTTAACCTGAATCTCTTTTAAAGCGACGAAAAATTTGCTTTGTTTAATTATCTAATCGGCAAATTTTTTGCTTATAATTCTGATAACAACAAAACCAATAACAAGAACCGCAGCCGAAATTACTATTTCATAAGTTTTTTCGGGTAATCCGGGAAATACAGGAATAATTGAGCCTGTCACAAACCCAAGTATAAGCATATATGTCTGGGATGGCTTTTTTTTCATCGCATGTTCTAGTATTTTTGTCGTTGCAATTATCCCAAATGCCAGGCCAATTGCTATAGGAGCAAGATAGCTTACATAAAGGTTGTTTATCGCTTTTATTGTGATATCATACATTCCCAGAACAAGGAGCATGAATGAGGTGCTTATTCCCGGAAGAATTAATGCTACCGAGATAACAATACCCGCAATAAACAGGAAAATAAATTGAAGAACGCCGGTTGAATTTGCCAGATTTACAATCGTACCGTTATAGATTGACATAACAAGAACAATAATAAACCCCAGCCCAAAATACAGCCAGTTTTTCACCTGTCCTTTGCTGTTATCAACCTTCTGGTATAAAACAGGTATACCCCCAATAACAATTCCGATAAAAAAGTACATAGTCGGATATCTAAAATTATCAAGAGCATACTCGATTAATTTTGAAAATGCCAATACTCCTATAATACCACCTATAGCAATATAAAAAAGAAAAATAAAGTTTTTCTTTATATCCTTAAAAAAAGAACTGACAGAATGAATTAAATCATCATACACGCCCAGGATAATAGCCATTGTGCCTCCGCTGACACCCGGTACCAGCATCGCGATCCCAATCGCGACACCCTTTAAAATGAGTATTAGAATCTTCACATTTTCGTACCTCCAGTTAATCTCTTTCTTTTCTCTTCATGAAAAAATACTGCTTATAATACTGTGCCCACCGTCAGGGAGTTTTTAGTCCATTGAGCTAAAATTCCCTTCATTACATCATGCGACAGGCCCAATATACTGCTGTTTTAGTATGCTTTGCCCCAGTATACCAATTTTTCGGCTTTCTCTCCGCAGCACACACAACGATCCGACAACTTCTCCTGGTCAAAAGGAATACAGCGTGCGGACGCACCTGTCTTTTCCTTTATCCCTTCTTCACAGGCCTCGTTCCCGCACCACATAGCTTTTATAAAACCTGGAGTTTTCTCGCATATTGATATAAATTCATCCATTGTTTTGATAATATAAGTCTTTTTATCTCGCATTTCTCTGGCTTTTTCGAGCATATCCTTCTGTATTTCGGCAAGGATCTCCGGTATTCTTGTTTCTATTTCGTCAAGTGGAATAAACTGTTTACTTCTGTTGT
>JAAYBO010000010.1 GCA_012730095.1 Clostridiaceae bacterium | reverse complement strand
CAACTTCAACGGGATGATTAATACGCTGGAATGATTTAGGTTTACCCTTAAAATCAAGTCCCGCATACCATCTCTCCCTTGGCATTTGTCCGTCACAGCCCGGATAAACATAATCAATCGATAAACCGTCGCACTTTGTGTCTATATCCTTGCGATACGCAAAACCGTAGTACATATAGTTTAAAGTTTTGCTTTGCGGTTTGCTCATGCCTATCGCGCCGATATTAAATCTGCGATCCATATTGTTCTCCGACCGCACGATATCCTGGGACCGCATTGTCACATCCGCGGCCCAGCGTGAAACAGCCGCTGTCTCCCCTGAACCTATGTTCTGCATTGCAAATACCGGTAACGCGTAACAGGTTTCCATGCGCCAGAAATATTCACAGTTCAAATCCTTGCCAATAGCATAATCGGGCGCAAACTCATTATGCTTGTACCAAACACCCGGTGCGAAATAATTATAGTCATATATATCGTCCGACTGCGTCATAACCAATGATATTTTGGTCGAAAACCCAAGGTCATCCGCGGCTTTAACAACCTTAACACTGCGTTTAACCTTGAAGCCTGATTCACACAATTCGTAGACATCGGTAAAATGGAACTCGGAGCCCGTAGGAACGGTTAATACTCCTTTCGCGATGATTATATCATCGAAAGCGACAACTTCATCATAAGCCCCGTCATAAAACTCACTGACGGCAAATGCCGTCTTGACGGTTACAAACATCGGACGCCTGTTAAAATATAAAAGAACATTGTTCTTTCTAACCTCCAGGCCGCCATCGCAAAAACACAGTGAATAGTCTCCGTAAACAAGTTTCATATTTTTACCTCCTTCAGAACTCCAGGCTGCAAATAAATGCAACAGAGTTTATTTTTTTACATATAAATCGAGCTTCAGGGTTTTCCCCTCCTTTAGCTCAATTATTGCACTATTCTCCTTAGTCTGAACCGGTTCGCCATCGGCTTTTAAGCCGGATAGCCCATAACGGTAACGAACCTCAATGGTTTGATTCTTCAGGGAGTGAATGTACGCTGATATAATACCGCTTGCAAGATCCCATTCGATTTTATCAATTTTCGTAAAGTTAAAACACCTTATCCCTTTCAGCACACCCTTATTCAGCATTGGCGGGAGCGCAGGCAAAAACTCCAGAACTCCCGGACTTGAGTAAACTGTCATTTCAGCCAGCATAGCCGGAACACTGCCGGTTAAGTCCGGAAAGTACAGCTTGTATGGATAGTGGTTTGCCATTAAACTGCGGTTTATAAAACCATGTTCAAGAATCTGTTTCAGATTCATAAAGACATCTGTTCTGTCCTTTAAGCGAATTGCCGTAAAAATCCTGTGGATTATTCCGTGAGCGGAGTCATCTTCCTGCCCGCGTTTCCTGTTTGACAGAAGAACAGCTTCAGCGAGTTCAGGAGTATCTTCCCATGTAATGCTGTTTCCCGGCCAGACACCATAATGATGGGAAACATGGCGGTGGTTGTATTCTTCGGGTGTTCCCGGCCACGCCCATTCCTTCAGCGCCCCCTCTTCATCAAGCAAATACGCGGGAAGCTTTTCAAGCATCTCATGCCATTTATCCTCATTGGTATCGTTTATACCCAGAATACGACAGCACATAATGAGATTTTCGAGCACTTCACGGCAAACCATGATATCCATGCATGCGTTGATGGTCAGCTTGCTCCATGTACTGCCCCTTGGACTGTTTTCCGGGGAAAATCCGGGGTAGAAAATATAGTTTCCATTCTCATCAGTGTCCGAAAGGTAGTCTTGATAGAAAAGCGCAATTTCCCTCAATCCCGGATAAACCCGGTTTCGCAGGAAATCCAAATCACCCGTGACGAGGTAATGGCTCCAGAATTCATTGTATATCCAGCCCGCGCAGGATATCCAGTAATGATGCGGCCAGGTTGAAGAGAAATGATACAGCAGGCCGTTGTCGATATCCGGATGGATATCCCCCAAAATGCCGCGGCAGCCGAATATATTCTTTGCATTCAACCGGAAGTCTTCCAGCTTGTCTTCTATGAAAGCAAAAAATACTTCCATAGCTTCCGGCAGATCGGTTATATTACCCGAGCATACCTGCAGATTTACATTGATATTGTACTGGCCGACAGAAGGCGGCAGTTCGCCGCTTTCCGTAATAAGAAAATACCGTCCCAGGTCATATAATTTCTCAAGCAGCGCCGGGCATAAATCCTGTTTTCCGTGCTGCAGCGCAAGCAACTCTTCCGTTGACAGCAGCCTGTCTTTTTCACAATCGAAACTGATACCGCTTCGCTGCAGCATTTCTCCCAAAACGGCGCGGTTATTCTCCAAAAGCAGCGTATAATATTCTTCTAAATTTTCTTTATCCCCCGTATTAATACGAAGCATACTGCCGGCCAGTTCATCCAGGATTGCGCTGTCATATCGGTCGATATACTCGATTCTTGTTATAAGCAGCAGGCTCTTCGCATTTTTTACAATTAACCGGTTATTTTCAATGCAGGCAGTACCGCCGTTTTGAATACTCCTTACCGCACCGGCGTATCCTTTGCCGTCCATTATGTCGGGATTATACCGGCAACCTAAAAGCAGCGTATCCTTTGAAAACCTTTTCTCGATCTCCAAACCTTCCGGCATTTTGAAGCTGTCCCAGAAATGCGTTCCTTTTATATCCTCTACGGATATATCAATTGAGGTATCAATCCCTTCGCTTTTTTCCGGCGCTTTAAGGAACTGGATAAACAGCTTTTCGGGAATCGAAACAAAACACTTCCTTTCCCATTCACCGTCGTTATCGGTCCAGCGGACCACCGCCTCGCTGCTTGTGAAGTCAAAGGTCCTGAGATAATTACAGGCATCTTTTTTCTCACTGTCCAGTTTCATAACAAAAGCCGGATGGAAATGGTAATTGCTGTGCGGAATTTCCAAATCGCCTGCCCATTTTAACCTTTCTTCATAGCCGGCTTCCCTGGCGGCTTTTACGGAAAGCAGCACCGCATCCTTTGACCTGCCTTCCCTCAGCAGCTTCCGGACTTCGGGAAGAACATGGGCTATATCCGGCGGGTTCAGGTTGTTTTTAAACCTTTTATCATATAACTTCTCATGCTCAAATATAATTGTTTCATTATACGGTTCGCCGTAAACAAGCATTTTTAAGCCCGCACCTGCCGAAACCATCGCATCCCGGTAGTATGCCGCCGGATATGTGCTGCAGTAACCTCTTTCAGGCACAACGGAATATCTTTTTTCAACATGTATGCACGAATATTCAAATTCATGCTTTATAGGCCTATAATTATTTTTCGCCGCTCGTGAAACTGTCAAAATCTCCGCCCTCCTTTTATCTGCTTACTAACATTTAAAAATCTCTATATTTTTTATCTTATTGTAATCGCGACTGCGGAATGGGGCTGAATTGTAAGTTCCATTTTAACCCCTTCCTCTTCCACCGACCAATCAACCGTTTCGTTTTTCAGTTCCGCCGCGTCAATAAGAGCCTGAATCTGTTCGTTGTCCAGGTATGTCGGACTTCCCATTTCAACCCACGCTCTTTTGGGGTTCGAATGCGTTTCATCAATACGCTGCAGTGAAACCGACTGCACATTTTTAAGCCCTCTAAGCAGAATGCTTACCTTTTCAGCATTAATCGGAGACTTAGGAACATTATGGTTTGTCAACAGAACAGTTATACCTTCAGAGTTGCGCGATGCGGTACAGTCAACAGTAGTATTTTCCTTATCGGCAGCAGCTTCGAGTTTATCTCCGTTCAGTTTCGAAAGCATCTGAAAAGCGCGGTAGGAAGGTTTCGGTATCCCATGTATGTTCAGAAGCCCGAATCCTCCGTGGTATGGAACGGAACTGAAACCGCTTTCTTCAAATATATCGGAAAATGTCCAGAAGGAATAGCATTTAAGTAAATCTATACGATCGAGTTTCATATTGTCCATAATTGTCTTTATTATAAAAGCCGCGTTGTATGGAATATCGTGATACGGATCGCGCGGGCTCGGCGAGTTATTCCATTCGGTATAATACACCGGCAGCGGGTCCGATTCCTCAAGGGCCTTGCTGAGCTTTTCAGTTAACACTCCGCGTTTCGCGCGGGCCATCTGCTCTTCCATATCGAGCCCGAGGCCGTATGCGGCATCCGTCGGATAATGATGCGTTGAAATAAAGTCAAGCGGTACGTTTTCTTTCCTGCAGAATTCCCTTAATTCCGGTATCCACGCATCTATCGCCGAAGCCGGCCCTCCGACTTTAAGTCCGCTGTCTGCCTTTTTAATCGCGAACGCCGCATGGCGATACAGCTCAAAATACTCCTCCATCGTTCCCGACCAGAATATATCAAGGTTTGGCTCATTCCATACTTCGAAGAACCATTTGCGGACCTCATCAACGCCATAACGCTGCACAAGATGCACGGCAAGCGCTCCAATCAAATCTCCCCAGTCATTATATGACTTCGGCGGTGTTATATTCCCGAGATAGTGAAATATTGTTTTAGTTCCGGAAGCGAGCGCCGTGGGCATAAAGCTTAACTCGATGAACGGTTTCATGCCGATTTCAAGCAGAAAATCAAATATCGAGTCAATATTGAAAAACGAGTATTCAAATGTGCCATCGCTCTTTTTTATACAAACGCTCATATCATCATTCAGAAGCCCGTGAAAACGGACGTATTCAAAACCGAGTTCTTCCCGGCATTTTTTCAACTGTTCGCGCCAATCTTCACGCAGTGCCGTTGCGGCATGGCAGCTTCCGACGCATTGTGTCCAGTATTGATTTATCTCTCCTTTTGTTTTTTCAGTAAAAACCGTAATATTCATTTTTATCATCCTCCTAATGTCTTTATGCCTATTTTATGTCAATATTTTAGTATATATGTCTTATACCCTTCGCCAAAGAACATAAACCCGACTTCGGTTTTTTCCGTGGGCACAGGTTTTCCTTCGCATATGACTTTCATTTCCTTTCCGACAACTTCAACGGGGCTGTTGAATTTTGGGCAAACGACAGCATATTCAAGCTTACCGTCTTTCCATTTCAAATCGACTTCATGGCCTCCGCGCGCGACCAGACCCTTAACACTGCCTTCCTTCCATGAAGACGGCAGAGCGGGCAGGAAATGAAGCGCGATATGGCTTTGAAGGAGGCATTCCGCGATACCTGCCGCAGCGCCGAGGTTTCCGTCAATCTGGAAAACCCAGTTAGCATTGAGCAGGCTTCGGGTAGCGGAATTAGCAAGCATTTTTCTAATATTTATATCTGTCATTTCACCGTCGAGCAGACGCGCGTATACATTGATGAACCACGCGAGAGGCCAGGCATTCTCACCGGCACCGTGTTCTATACGCAGTTCAAGCGATCGTCTGACCGCCTTCATTAGTTCCGGCGTATCGCGCCAATTAATGCTGTTTCCGGGATAACATGCAAAAAGGTGTGATATATGCCCCATTCCCGGTGTAAGTTCCGGGTATTCCTTATCCCATTCGAGGAGCTGCCCCTTCGAGCCTATTTTATCTTTGGGCAGCCGTTCAATAATAGCCGCAAGCCTTTCGGAGAGATCCGCATCAACTCCGAGTATGTTTTGTATCTTAATTAACGCCGAAAAGAATTCGCGAAGAATCTGATTATCCATAGCAGGTCCCGCACAAATCGGCGTGTCGTAACCGTCGGGAAGAATATACCGGTTCTCCGGAGATACGGACGGGCATGTCACAAATTCCCCGTTTACTTCAATTAAAAAATCCTCATAAAACAGCGCCATGTCACGTAATACGGGATACATTCTGCGCAGGATGTTCAAGTCCTTCGTATACAGGTAATGCTCCCACACATGCAAACCAAGCCACGCGCTGCCGGTTACCCACGGCGTCGATGCCATATACAGATCCTGCGGCGCACAATCACCGTAATAGTCGGTGTTGTGATGGCAAACCATACCGCGCATTCCATACATAACGCGCGCTGTTTCGCAGCCCTTTTCATGCATTCTTTCCAGTAAATCGAAAAGAGGCATATGAAGTTCTGAAAGGT
>JAAYBO010000099.1 GCA_012730095.1 Clostridiaceae bacterium | reverse complement strand
TTCTTCAAATGCATCAAAATATCCTTTTTTTCTTCTTCAAGTTTTATTACTTCTAATTTTGTAATTATGTCATCCATTGCTTTTTCCGGTTTATCAAAATTACATGAAGTTCTTACCATATGTACAACTTCAGATGCTATGCCGGAATTAAGCTTTGTAACAAATTCCTCCAGTAGAAAATCATTTCCTTCTGATAATTTACAATACAAAATATTTGCTATTTCCCGTATGCTTCCTTCGCTAAAACATGTTATCGGATACCTTTTTACAACTGTTTGAAACAAATGATTTTCCCGGCTTAATAAAGCTATCAGCATCATTTCATAGCGGCTTCGCGTTCCTTTTTTCCTGTCAAAGGAACCGGGTTTTATTGAACCCGTAAGCTCTTTTTTAGCCGCTGTGAATTCTCTGCTTTTCTCCATCCGTTTTTTCCGGCTTATCCTTCTGTTCGTTTCAGCTATAAGGGCATCCATTGAAATATCGTAATCCTGGGAAATTCTCTTCATAATAATTTCCCGTTCAACAATATTATCCTGTTCAGCAAGAATATCCGCCGCGCCATTAAGAAAAGCTATTTTCCCTTCCATATTATCTTGGGGAAACTCAGCCTTAAGCTGTTTTATCCTGTATTCTACAAGGGATAATGCCCTATCGATAAGGATTTTAAACTTTTCCGGCCCGTTTTTTCTGATATACTCGTCAGGATCCTTTCCGTCAGGAATCTGAAGCACTTTTACACGGCACCCAAGCCTCCTTAAAACCTCAAGCCCCCTTTCTGTTGCTTTTTTACCTGCGGTATCGGTATCATAAGACATAATTATTTCATCGGCGTATTTTTTAAGAATACGGCCTTGCATATTTGTCAGGGCAGTCCCAAGGGAAGCAACCGCATATGGAACTCCGGCCTGGTGTATGGTAATCGCATCCATATAGCCTTCTACAACAAGGATTTTCTTTTCGTTGTTATTCTTTGCAATGTGCATGCCGAATAATTCCCTTCCCTTGCTGTAAACAAGAGTTTCAGGTGAATTAACATATTTAGGAAGCCTGTCGTTTAATACCCTGCCTCCAAATGCTACAACATTTCCTCGTATGTTGAATATGGGAAACATTACTCTGCCCCTGAAACGGTCGTAAAGCTTTCCGCTTTTGTTCCTTATACAAAGCCCTGCTTCTATAAGAGTCGTTTCTTTGTATCCCTTGCTTATCAAATGCTTTGACAAAGCATCCCACTCACCGGGAGAATACCCAAGCCCAAAGCGCTTTATTATACTTTGGCTTAGCCCTCTGCTATAAAGATACTTTAAAGCTTCCCTGCCAATACCCCCCGATAAACATGAATAATAGAACCTTGCAGCTTCCCTGTTAACCTCCATAATATCCTTCCTGAGCCTGCTCTTATACTGTTCTTCATTATCATCAGGTTCGGGAAGGTTTATTCCGGCTCTCTCGGCAAGAAACCTTAGTGATTCAGTAAAATCCAGGTTTTCTATGTTCATAATGAAGTGGAAAACATTCCCGCCATTACTGCAGCCAAAACAATAATATAACTGCTTTACCGGCTCTACGTGAAATGATGGCGTTTTTTCCCTGTGAAAAGGGCATAAACCAAAATATCCTCCGCCTTTTTTTTCAAGGCGAACATATTCCGATACTATTTCCACCAGATCACTATTTAACCTGATTTCTTCAATTAAATCATCGGGATAGTAAAACATAAGCCCCCCCAAAATGCATATACTTATGTTATTCGACAGTTTTTAATAAAATCCTTCCTGAAAACCGAAAAAAACTATATTTTATTCCAAGCTTTCATTCCCTCCACGAAACCGGAATATAGATTCTTCTGAAAATATTCACTGCGTACCTGTCGGTCATCCCCGCTATATAATCGCAGACAACACGATGTATACCTTCCTGATCGACAACAGATGAGTATTCCTTCGGAAGAAACTCCGGGTTATCAATCATCTGGAAGTACAACTGTTTAACCATAAGCTCCGCTTTTCCTTCCTCGGCCTTCGCAATTGAACCAACATACACATTTTTAAACATAAATTGTCTGAGTTCGTCAGACGCATCTGAGAAATCCGCACTCATCCGAATATCGTTTTTGTCCGTACTGTTTTGAATAATATTTACGATCATATTATTAATCCGTTCACTTGAAGTTTTTCCAAGTACCTTAACGCATTCTGCGGGAAGCTCTTCCTGTGAAATTACACCCGCTCGTATGGCGTCTTCTATATCATGGTTTATATATGCAATTCTATCGGCGTATCGGACAATACGTCCTTCCAGGGTTTCCGCCTGCTTGCTTCCGGTGTGGCATAAAATCCCGTCACGTACTTCATAAGTCAAATTTAACCCTTGCCGTTTTCTTTCGAGGTTTTCTACAACCCTTACGCTCTGTTCGTTATGATGAAACCCTAACGGGCATATTTCTTTCAGGACCCGCTCTCCCGCATGTCCGAAAGGAGTGTGCCCGAGATCATGGGCGAGCGCGATAGCCTCAGCCAGATCCTCGTTCAGCTTTAAACTTCGGGCGATTGTACGTGCTATTTGTGATACTTCCAATGTATGTGTCAAAAGTGTTCTGTAGTGATCGCCTTCAGGAGATATAAAAACCTGAGTTTTATGTTTCAATCTGCGAAATGCCTTTGAATATATTATTCTGTCCCTGTCTCGCTGAAAATCGGTCCTGATGTCGCATTTTTTTTCCGGTCGTTCCCTTCCCTTTGTATTCGCGGACAATTTAGCAAAAGGAGACAAAAACTGTTCTTCCCTTTTTTCGGTAATTTCTCTTATCAGCATTTCTTTACCTCATACAGCATATCTATCATATTTAAATTTGCATTGTTTTATTTATACCCTTAATAATCGATATAAAAAACATTATCGTAAAAAAAAACAGGCAGTTTCCGTAAATTAACTGCCCATAATACTGTCATCTTTGCAGAGCTTAAAAGACGAAAAGTGCCCGCCGACTGTAAAAGCGGAGTTTTTTATAAAAGTCAAATTATGTTCAAACAGTTTCTGCAGATGGTTTTCCCTTTATATTGGACCATTTGTTCACTAACGCCTTCACAGAATGTACATCGCGGCATATACTTGTCCAGCACAACATTGCCTTGTTCGTCCAAAAACATTTCAATGTTGTCCCCTTCTTTAATTTTAAGCTGCTTTCTCAGTGACTTCGGAAGAACTATGCGTCCAAGAGAATCCAGCTTTCTCACATAACCTGTCGCTTTCATGACTAACCCCCCTAATATAATCTTATTTATACTTGTATCTGAGTCCGGTATATTGGCAGTAATTAATACTATAACAGGCAGTGTTGATAAGCACATTGTACGATCACAACGATGTGTGCAGTATTGACGTCATAACTACGTGACAGGCTGACGTTATACAGTGATAATTTTTCACATTTAATTACAACTTTCAGTAAGAGAGTCTATCTTTCGCCTCGTTTTTTTGAAAAGACAAACTCCTGCCGATACCAAAAAGATACCGCACAGGAGTGAATTTGTCAATAATTACTTATTTTTTTAACCATGACATCATTTTCCGAAGTTCTCTTCCTGTACATTCAAGCAGGTGTTCAGCTTCTTTTCTCCTTGTTGTAATTAGTTTTGCCCTGCCGCCGGATTTGTTCTCTGAAATCCACTTCGAAGCAAAACTGCCGTCCTGGATATCCGCAAGCACCTGTTTCATCGCTTTTCTGCTTTCTTCATTAATTATCTTTTTCCCCGTCGTATAATCGCCGTACTCAGCGGTATCACTTATTGAATAACGCATGTATTCAAATCCGCCCTCATTAATTAAATCCACGATAAGTTTCATTTCGTGGATGCATTCAAAATATGCGCTTTCGGGCTGATATCCGGCTTCGACAAGCGTTTCGAACCCAGCCTTCATTAATTCGGTTATGCCTCCGCATAAAACCGCCTGTTCGCCAAACAAATCGGTTTCCGTTTCCTCACGAAATGTTGTTTCCAAAATTCCCGCACGGCCTGCTCCTATTCCCGAAGCATATGCGAGAGCATAATCACGCGCCTTACCGCTGTAATCCTGGTAAACAGCAATTAACGACGGCACACCGCGGCCTTCAAGATACTGTGAACGAACCGTGTGACCGGGGCCTTTTGGAGCAACCATAATAACATCTACATACTCCGGCGGTACTATTTGGCTGAAATGAATATTGAACCCGTGCGCAAAAAGCAGAACATTGCCTTCTTCAAGATTTTTTTCTATACTTTCGTTAAAAATATCGGCCTGAACCTGATCCGGTACTAAAATCATTATAAAATCCGCTGCTTTTGCCGCGTCCGCGGTGTCCATAACTTTTAAACCGGCGGATTGTGCTTTTTCACGGCTTTTTGAATTCGAAGGAAGACCCACCACCACATCTATACCGCTGTCCTTTAAATTCTGAGCATGCGCATGGCCCTGGCTTCCGTATCCGATTATTGCCACCGTTTTATTTTCGAGTAGTTTCAGTTCGCAATCACTGTCGTAAAACATTTTTGCCATTTATATTCATCCTTTCTTTTAAAACAATTTTTATTAAAATGTTTATTCATCCCGTATTATTTTCGCTCCGCGTTCAAGAGAAATCAAACCGGTGCGCGCATCTTCCAATATACCGAACGGCCGCAGCATCTCATACATTGCTTCGGCCTTTTTGCTGCTGCCGGAAATTTCAATTGTAAGGGTTTCTTTAGATATATCTATTATATTGGCTCGGAAAACTTCCGCTATCTGCATAATCTCAGATCGGACCAGCGTATCAGCTTTGACCTTAATTAATGCCAGTTCACGACTTACTGAATTGTCGGCATCAAGACGCACAACTTTAATAACATCAATTAGTTTCGCAAGCTGCTTCTGTACCTGATCTATGATATTGTCATCCCCGTCAACTACAATCGTCATTCGGGATATATCGGGCATATTCGTAGTCCCTACGGCAAGACTGTCAATATTGAAACCTCTCCGGCTGAATAAACCGGACACTCTTGACAACACACCCGCCTGGTTGTTTACGAGAACCGAAATAATATGTTTCAATAAAAAACACCTCTTTCTATAATAATACCGCGCCTTTGCTCGCAGATGACACTATCCTTGCATATCTTCCAAGATACCCTGTCTTTATTCTTGGTTCAGGAGCTTTCCACGCGTCCATCCTTTTATTTATCTCTTCCTGTGACAGTTTTACATTGATCTTTCCTGCCGGAATATCAATATCTATTATATCGCCGTCCTGAATTATTGCTATAGGTCCCCCAACCATCGCTTCTGGCGAAACATGTCCGATTGAAGCACCGCGTGAAGCTCCGGAAAAGCGCCCGTCAGTAATAAGCGCAACATCCTTGTCCAGACCCATTCCGGCAATAGCCGATGTCGGGCCGAGCATCTCCCTCATTCCCGGACCGCCCTTAGGACCTTCATAACGGATAATTACAATATCACCCTTCTTTATCTCTCCGTTGTATATTGACTTTATCGCCTCGTCTTCGGAGTTAAAAACCCTCGCCGGTCCGCTGTGACGCAGCATCTCTTCAGCCACCGCGGCACGCTTTACAACCGCGCCGTCTGGGGCTATATTCCCTTTCAAAACCGCTATTCCTCCTGTTTTACTGTAAGGGTTGTCTATGTTTCGGATAACATTGTTGTCTTTTACAATGGCATCTTCTATATTCTCGGCTATCGTCCTGCCGGTGACAGTTTTCAGATTAATATGCAGCAGGTTTTTGTGTGACAATTCTTTCATTACCGCTTTTACTCCCCCCGCACGGTACAAATCCTGAACGTGGTGAGGCCCGCTTGGGGCAAGCTTGCAAAGGTTTGGAACCCTAACGCTTATTTCATTAATAATATCAAGATCAAGTTTTACACCCATCTCATGTGCTATCGCCGGAAGATGAAGCACGGAGTTTGTCGAACACCCTAATGCCATATCGACTGTCAGCGCATTTTCA
>JAAYBO010000098.1 GCA_012730095.1 Clostridiaceae bacterium | reverse complement strand
CTAAAAAGGAAACAGTTTACTTATAGATTTTAATTTCTGAACAATATACCCTCGGGCCCCGCTTTGTTTCAGATGTTTCGTTTCCCTAACGTCTTATTTTGTATTATTAGCGCGGGCTATTCTTCGAACCTAACGGTTAATTTACTTCCTTCGTCGAGCTGGATTGTTATAAGCAATTCGGGTTTTTCAGAAGCGATTGGCCTTGTAACGTTAAATTCCGTTGTAATGGTGCCTTCCGGCTTCACCGATATCATAATACTGTCACCGGGGTATATTTCTGCTGCCGGAATAGTTCCAAGAATAATTTTTCCGATGATCCTTTTTTCCAGGTAATTTGTTACATAAAGGCAGTATACCGTTGTTTCAGTATTATCCGATGAAAAAGAACCTGTCTTTTCAAGCAACAGACCAATACCATCAATAATTTTCTTATATACATTCACGGTTTTGCCTCCCATAATATGGTCTTCCGATAAACTAAATATACCATATCCCAAGCTCGAACACCAGGGCTTGAACAGTAAGTGGCATTGGGCATATTGATTCATTTTTTCTTAGAAACAGACTTATTAAGATAAAAGTATTTAAATCGTCCGGTTAAAAACGAGCTTACTATCGGCGCCAGCATACTGAATCCCGCAACCGGCAGCCAATGATCGGCTGAAAGGGAAACGGTTTTAAATAATTTTTGAAGAAACGGTAAATATACAACCCCCGCAAGCAGGCATAAGGAAACAAATACCGCCCCTACAAGCCATAGGTTATTAAAGAATGGTATTTCAAATAATGATTTTGTTTCTGATTTGCATTCAAAAACATGTATTAGCTGACTTAAAACCAAAGTAATTAGTGTTGCCGTCCTGGCGGATTCCACGCTTCCCGACGCTGAATATACCGTTAAAAAAGACAGTAATGTAGACACCCCTATGAAAATGCCCCGCACAATTATCAACCGCCACAATCCCGAAAAAATATGTTCATTGGGATCCCTTGGTTTTTGTTTCATAGTATTCTTATCTCCGGGCTCCATACTGAGGGCAATTGCTGGGAGCCCATCGGTAGCAAGATTTACGAACAGGATCTGTACAGGCAGCAGCGGCACAGGTATACCAATAAGCATGCCGAGAAACATTGTCAGTACTTCCCCTATATTACAGGACAATAGATAGCGTATGAACTTGCGTATATTATTATATATGTTTCGCCCTTCTTCAACCGCTGCAACAATTGTCGAGAAATTGTCGTCCATAAGGATCATTGACGCCGCTTGCCTCGTAACATCAGTTCCCGAACAGCCCATCGCAACTCCAATGTCGGATTCTTTTACCGCCGGCGCATCGTTTACTCCGTCGCCGGTCATTGCCACTATATGGCCCTTTTCCCTGTATGCCTTCACAAGCCGCAGCTTATGTCTTGGGAGCACGCGTGCAAAAACAAAAGTGTCCTCCAGCCGCGCTTTAAGTTCATTATCGTTCATGTTTTCCAATTCATCGCCGGTAATAACATTTTGGCTGTCATCAATAATTTTTAATTCCGCAGCTACCGCACGGGCCGTTTCTTTGTGGTCGCCCGTGATCATGACAGGTTTTATCCCTGCTATTTTACATTGTTCTACGGCATCATATGCCTCAGGCCTCGGCGGATCCATTATTCCCGCCAAACCGATAAATGTCAGTCCATATTCCGGATTACCGGTAATATCTTTTTCATCATCAAGGACACGGTAAGCCATTCCAATTACCCTCAGCGCACCCTGCGCCATCCGGCAGTTCTCTCTCAATATACGCTCAAGGTCATAGTTCATAATAGCGCGTTCATTGTCCGCAACAAGAATGTGCGTACACTTTTTAAGAAGCACTTCCGGTGCGCCTTTAGAGAAAATTATTTTCTCTTTAAAAGGGTTTTCACATATAACCGACATCATTTTTCTTTCGGAGTCAAATGGGATTTCCCTGATTCTGTGAAAATCCGATACGATCATTTCCGGGTCATACCCGCTTTCAGCAGCCATCCGCACTAACGCCACCTCGGTTGGATCTCCGAAAAAAGCGTCATAATCCGCATTGTCTGATTGTTCGTCATCCTTTCTATGTAAATTAACATTGCTGCAAACAATCCCGTTCATCATCATAAGATCCAAACCTATCAGTTTTTTTGAATCGACCGGTTTCCCCTGGAGCGTAATTCTGCCTTTATGCCGTTGTTTATCAACAACAATCTGATATCTCGTTCTCCCGCTGTATACGGATACTACACGCATTTTATTTTCAGTCAGCGTTCCTGTTTTGTCAGAGCATATTACCGTTGCGCATCCAAGCGTTTCAACCGCCGGCAGTTTTCTAACAAGCGCGTTCCTTTTTACCATCCGCCCCACACCGAGAGCGAGCGCAATTGTGACAACCGCGGGAAGCCCCTCGGGAACCGCCGCAACAGCCAGACTTATACCCGAAAGCAGCATTGAAAAAACATTTTCGCCGCGGATAATCCCTGTTATTGATACTATCGCGCAAATAATAAAGCATCCCGTTACAATATTGCTCCCCAACGTTTCAAGCTTTTTTTGCAGAGGGGTATCCTGCGGCTGCGCCTGCTGGATCATGTGGGCGATTCTGCCCATCTCCGTTTCCATTCCGGTTCCGGTAATAACTGCCTTTCCGGTTCCCCCCGATACCGTACAGCCCATATATACACATACTCTGTTCTGAGATTTTTTTTCTTCACTGAAATCCGTATCTTCAGGCAGGGCTTTCTTTAAAACCGGCATCGATTCGCCGGTAAGAAGCGACTCATCCACTTGAAGTTCATTGGAATCTATGAGATAACCGTCAGCGGGAATCCTGTCGCCTGCCTCAAGCAGTATCAAATCACCCGGAACAAGTTCTTCGGCCGGTAATTCACACAGCTCGTTATCCCTGAAAACTTTTGCTTTAGGAGCAGCTAACTGTGCGAGAGCTTCCATTGTTTTTTCTGTATGGATCTCCTGATAAAAACCCAAAAGTGAATTCAAAAGAACAATAACAAGAATGGTTAATGCTTCGGTGATCTCTCCCATAATCATCGACAGCGCTGTTGCGCCGAGCAAAACAAGAACCATAAAATCGGTAAACTGCGAAAGCAGCATAACTATCCATGATCGTTTTTTCTTGTGCCGCAATACGTTTTTACCATAAATATCCTGTCTTTTTTTTGCCTCATGGTATGTTAACCCTGTTGGGCTTTTTTTGTACCCAACGTCATTCGGAACAATTCTTAAAGCTTCCATTATAGACGCCTCCCGGCTGCAAATAATGATTAAAGCACTTTTAATACGGACTAACAATACGTACAATAATCCGTTAAAAGAACCGTATTTTATTTTATGCTCAATAATGAAGAATAGTACAAGCAGTGTATTTCCAGTTCCCTAAACAGGCGTAAAAAGAGGTATCAGACCTTATCCAAGCGCACAGCGGCGGGAATATTTCACATATACTGTGCAATGATAATACGGGGTGGTTTGTAATGGCAAACAAAACGAATCTTTCACGCTTTAAAATATTTTCGGACATTGAAAATAATCCGGTAGTGTATTTCTTCAGTAAACATACAGGCCATTTTGTTCTTGCGGGATTCATGGTTTTGTGTTTTTATCCCGTATTGTCCTGCTGGTATTATGGAGATGATGTCGTAAGCATGAATATTCACGCTATAATGAAATACGAGAACAAAAACCTATACGAATTCATGGCCAATCAGATGGAATACTATATTGTAAAGCTTGGGAGATTTTTCCCGGTACACATAATACAGCGCTTTATGACGTTTTATTTTTTAAACACAATAACAAAATACAGAATTTATATTCTTGTTATGAACACTCTGACTGTTTTATGCTTCGCGCTTATGACAAGGGCTTATTCAGGATCAGACAGGCTTTTTTACGCGGTTCTTGTTCTTTTCCCCGCTCTTTTTTTCTCACTGTCCCGTTATGACGATGCCTCAATAGGATATTATATGTTTATCCAAACACTTGTTATTTATTTATCTGTATCGCTGATACTAATGAAAAAATACCGTGATACCGGAAAGAGGAGTTATATATCGCTTAGCGTGGCACTGTATCTATTAAGCCTGCTCACATATGAAGCTTCATACCCTTTGGTTCTGGTATATCCTGTTGCCGCATTCTATTTATTTGACAACGCCGGCAAGGACAGGATTAAAAAAACCGTAAAAACGTCCCTGCCATATTTTACAGCAGCGGTATGCTGTTTTCTTATTTACATTTATTTCTCAATGAACGCGGTTTACTCATATGACGGAATCAATTTCAATCCGGACATCGGGAAAATAATAATAACTTCAATAAAACAGACAGCTGCGGCGCTGCCGGGTTTCTCAGGCTTGCTTTTAAGTACAAACCTTAAATTCAGCTCCTTTGTGAACAATATAAAAACGGGAATTGCTTTTCGGGATATTATTACAGCCCTCATATTTGTTTACCTTTTGACGGTTCTGATTATGAAACATAAAAGGGTAAACCTTAGGCTGCCGGGAATTAGGTTCCTTATCGGATTATCTTTTCTTCTTATTTTATGCCCTGCAATTATTATAGGAATGTCTCGAAAATATCAACAAAATCTTCAGTGGGGCGAAGGCTACCTGACTATTTACATTATACGTTTCGGGCTTATTCTTCTGTTTTTTTTTCTGTACGAATTCATTTCGCAGCATATAAAATGGAACACCGTTAAAATAATTTTTATCGCGTTAGCAGTATTGCTTTTGCAGTTTCTGCATCTTTTCGGCATGCAGGAAAACAGAAAAGTGCTTCAGTATAAAAACCAGACATCATATCTCCGGCTTGTTGCGGAAAAGGCAATCGACGCAGGCCTTTTAAAAAATATACCCGAACAGTCAATTATAT
>JAAYBO010000097.1 GCA_012730095.1 Clostridiaceae bacterium | reverse complement strand
ATCTTGAGTACCTTCTTCTTAGAAAAGACAAGGTAAGCAGAATGGGACATATAAAAGGGTTTACCTCTATAAGAAATAACAGGGTGTACATCAGCCGGGGTCTTGGTACCGTTCTTATACCGTTCCGTTTTTTTTCCGTACCCGAAGTAACGGTTTTTGATATTAAACTTTAGATATTGGGTTTTTAGTTTACCGCTTTTTACCTGTAAGAGCCTCGCGCAATTCCCTGCAAGGCTTTAACCGTTAAGTCTATTTCGTTTTCATCGTTAAAAAAGCCCGGGCTAATTCGAACCATTCCTCTGTCACGGGTGCCCAAGCTGCGGTGTGCCAGCGGAGCGCAGTGCAATCCGCTTCTAACACAAACACCAAACCTTTTATCAAGAAGGTACCCTACCTCCGACGAATCCATATTCTCAATATTAAAGGCAAGTATACCGGAATTTGCCTCAGGGATAGGAGAATAAACAGTAATATTGCTTTCTTTTTCAATTCCCTCCATTAGCATTCTTAATAGCTGCTGTTTCTTTAAAAATATATTTGATATACCCGTATCAATTATGTATTGGACTGCTTTGCCCAGACCAGCAATACCCGGCACATTTAATGTCCCGCTCTCCAAAACGTCGGGAAATATATCGGGCTGCGTAAGGCTGTCGGAAAAGCTCCCTGTTCCTCCCTGGACAAGAGGCCTTATAGGCACGTTTTCTCTTACATACAGCCCGCCTGTCCCCTGCAGGCCAAGAAGGCCTTTATGCCCGGGGAACGCTAATATATCAATACACATATTTTCGACATCAATAGGTACTATTCCGGCACTCTGCGCCGAGTCAACAAGAAAAAGCACTCCGTTTGCCCTGCAGTGTTTCCCTGCTTCCGCGACCGGCATTATTGCCCCTGTCACATTTGATGAATGAGTCATGCACAAGACCGACGTTGACTTTGTTACCGTTTTTTTTATGCTCTGTATTGTAATCCGTCCGAACTTGTCAGGTTCAATGTAATCAATCTGGATTATTCCGGCTTTTTCAAGCGTTGACAGCGGGCGTAGAATTGAGTTGTGTTCCATCATAGTTGTTACCACATGGTCTCCGGGATTTATTATTCCCTGGATAGCGGTATTAAGAGCATATGTTGTGTTCGGCATAAACACAATCCTTAACGGATTGGAAATGTTAAAAAAACCGGCTATAATTTCACGGGTATGCATAACCGCCTCATCGGCCATTCGAGCCATTGCATGCGCGGATCTTCCCGGATTGGCGCAGCCGCGTTTAATGAAATCGGCCACAGCCTGTACTACCGTCGGAGGTTTTGGCCATGAAGTTGCAGCATTGTCCAAATAAATCATTAAAGTACCCCATTTTATCAAGGATACTTTATTTTATGACTGTACAGGCTTATTATGAACCCAATTTTATTCCCTTTTTCAATTCTTTCAGGTACTCTCTGACTTTTTTCATATCATCGTACATTTCTTCTTTTTTATTCGGGTCTCTTAGCGCAGCCGAAGGATGATATGTAGGCATAATCCTGAAAAATCCAGGCCTTTCTATCCAGTTTCCTCTGACTCTCGTAATTCTCACATTCTCATCTACAATATACTTTAATGCAGTTGAACCCAAACATACAATTATTTCAGGCTTTATGCACCTAACCTGATATCTCAGCCACGGAAGGCAAGCCATTGCTTCCTCTTTTAAAGGCTCCCTGTTACCGGGCGGACGGCATTTTACAATATTGCATATATAATAATCATCAGGATCAAACATCAAAGCGTCCATTAATAAATCAAGAAGCTTTCCGGCTCTTCCGACAAAAGCCTGTCCGGTAAGATCCTCCTGTTCACCCGGGCCTTCTCCGATAAGCATAATTTTAGCACTAAGATTTGTTCCACGCCCAATTACAACATTATTACGATTTTTAGCCAGCCCGCATCCCGTACAGTTTTTACAGGCTCGCACAAATTCATCCCAATCGGTTTTAGCTTTCATTTCAATACCTTCGGTAATAAAAAAGATGTATTTATATTCCCCTGGTTTTGGTATAAGGTACCCGCCTATTGAGGCAGGGAATATTTTTTTGTCTCATTTTATCGTATCACAAAATCAGGTTGATTAAAATACACCCAATATATTATCATGCTGTAAAGTTATTTAATGGTTTTTCTTTTTTTGGTTGTCTGATGTTTTTATTATGCCGATAAATAAAATAAGGGAGAAGATAAAACCCGAACACTATTTGAAATAATTCACGGACGATATTTTTTGCAGGGAGGCAAAAACTATGAAAATTATTGGTTCTTCTATTCAGATGAGCTCTGTTTCCACTTATTCAAAGACGCAGTCTACGGTTGAGTCCATGAGAATGTGGTCGGATGCTGAATTAACATCCGGAAACAATCCTTTCGAAGGAGTTCTGATTGAACTTTCCGATCAGGGGAAGAAACTTGCACAAACCACTCAGGAAGTTAAAACCCATGATGAATTATTTTTTGAATTAACTGAAGAGGACAGGGAAAAGATTCAGCTATTGTCTGATTTTATTTACATATTAACTGGAAAAAGGCTGAAATTCTATGTCCCAAGAATAAGGAAAAACAATATTGCGGAAGCTTCCGGGGAAAATAAATCTTCGCCGGAAAACACCCGTAACGGGTGGGGGATATCATACCGTTATACACAAACCACCCATGAGGAAGAGCATATGGCATTTCAGGCAAACGGAGTGGTAAAAACCGCAGACGGCAGGGAAATCAATATTGGTTTGAACCTTTATATGAACCGTTCATTCACTTCCCACATAGATATTTCGTTTGCGGCGGGTGATGCTCTGGTTGATCCTCTTGTTATAAACCTTGATCGTCCATATGCTTCACTTAGCGCTGAAAAATATGAATTTGATCTCAATGCTGATGGAATTAAGGACAGTATTTCTTTTGTAAATAAAGGCAGCGGTTTCCTCGCATATGACAAGAACAAAAACGGTATAGTAGATGACGGTTCGGAACTTTTTGGCCCTTCCTCCGGAAACGGGTTTCTTGAATTGATGCAATATGATGACGACGGTAATGGATGGATTGACGAAAATGATGAAATATACAATAATCTATCCATCTGGATAAGAGAGGACGACGGTGAACCGACACTTCTTGCTCTGGGGCAAGCAGGCGTTGGGGCTATTTATCTCGGACACGTCGCCAGCCCTTTCTCATTGACGGATAATAATAACAATACCGAAGGAATAATACGGCAAACCGGAATCTTTCTGTTTGAAAATGGTTCACCAGGCACTATCCAACATGTTGACCTAACAATATAAAAATCCCATGCAGTTTGGAGGTATTGAAAACTACCACGTAATTTCCTGCATTGTTTAAATTATTTGTATATTAGATCATAATTGTTTTTCTCTTTTTGGATAAACGCAATATTTATGCTGTT
>JAAYBO010000096.1 GCA_012730095.1 Clostridiaceae bacterium | reverse complement strand
GAAACTACGGAAACCGCTGTTGCCAATTTTTTCAAGGCCTCGCCTTAGCTCCGGCTGGAACAGCACAATAAGCGAGAACCCAAGCAGGGGTATAGCACCCTCAAGTATATAGGCCATCGTTTTTAACCCTATTAATTGTGCGACCTTTAGCCCTATAACAATAAACAATATTCCTTTAACAAGCTGCATCGCACGGGTTTCTCGGACTAATTGTATGACCTTATATACAATAAAGGAAATGATGCTTATATCAACGAGCATTAAAAAAATATCAAGAGGCCCGTTCAAGCCGAGGAAATTCCCTATAACTATAAAAAATTCCTTTATGCTACTAATTCCTGCCACAAAAGTTCCCCCAACGGAATGTGATTATGTGGTAATAAAAACCGCATACGGCAAACCCGCTTCGATATTATTTTATAACAGATACACCTTATACTCAAGATAAGTTTGCCTGCATTTTAATTCAATTTGCCATATTTCTTAATGCTAACCCGCTGCTATTGCAATTATATCTTGTTCACAGCTATATTTGTACTGTTTGGGATGCTTTGTAATAAAATTGCAAAAATCCGGTCACATATCGGCCAATGCAGAGAGCAAAATGAAAAGTATAAATTTTTAGTTCACAACAAAAAAAGCAACACCTTTTTGGTATTGCTTCTTTTCGATTTCCATTCGGTCATTTTTACTCTCTTACCTTATCAACAAGTTTTGCAAAACCTGTCGCGTCATTTACAGCCATATCGGCCAGAACTTTTCTATTAAGCGCTATACCGGACTTTTTCAGACCGTTCATAAACCGGCTGTAAGACAGACCGTTCATTCTTGCCGCCGCATTTATTCTGGTGATCCATAATTTTCTGAAATCTCTTTTTTTCGCTTTTCTGTCGCGGTATGAATATACCAAAGACTTCATGACCGCTTGATTCGCGACTCTGTATAACTTGCTTTTCGCGCCAAAATAACCTTTAGCGTGCTTTAATACTTTTTTGCGTCTTGCTCTGGTTGCAACAGAACCCTTTACTCTTGCCATTTTCTACACCTCTTTTCCTATCACTTGTAAGGCAACATTTGTTTAATGATTGCCGCGTTCGCGTCCGATGCTAAAGCTGGTTTACGTAAATTCCGCTTACGTTTCGTGGACTTTTTGGTAAGAATATGGGTTTTATATGCTTTATTTCGTTTAACCTTACCAGTGCCGGTTATAATAAACCTTTTTTTAGAAGCGCTGTGGCTTTTTAATTTTGGCATAGGCATAACCTCCTTCACTATTTTTATAACGCTGTAAATGGCCTATAAAATATTCCTATACTTCGGTCTTATTGTTTTTCCTTAATCGGAGTAAACATAACCGTCATACTTCTTCCTTCCATAACTGGCTTTTTTTCCATTTTGCCGTAGTCTTTTATCATTTCGGCAAACCTGTTTATAACCTGATAAGCTATGGAGGTGTATTGCATTTCCCTACCCCTGAATCGTATGGATACTTTAACCTTGTCACCATCGCGAAGAAACTTTACTGCATTTTTAAGCTTAAACGAAAAATCATGTTCTTCTATTTTTGCAGATAACCTTATTTCTTTTACCGATATGTTTGTCTGCTTCTTCTTTGCTTCTTTTTCCCTCTTCGCTAGTTCATAAAGATATTTGCCATAATCCATTATCTTGCAAACAGGGGGATTGGCATTAGGTGAAATCTTTACCAGGTCTAACTCCCTCTCATTGGCTTTTAACTGAGCTTCCCTGGCGGACACAATTCCTATCATTTTTCCGTCTGCGTCAATCAGCCTTACTTCTTTATCCCTGATCTGACTATTCACCTGTATTTGAGTTTTCTTAATAAAAAACACCTCCGTAAAATTTTGAACCCATAATAATCATATGTAAATATATGATTATTTGTTTTTTCATACAAAAAAGCAGGTAAACCCACTTCACCTGCTTAAACCACAGCAAATACTGCTCTGATTAACCCTGAAATCAGGATGATACAGGGTGAGAAGTGGATACTTCTACTTGTTTGCACTAAAAACTATACATTATTCTTTTTTCTTTGTCAAGCACTGGGCATAATATTTTAGACATATATATCTGAAAACTCGACCTGAAGACATTCCACGCGGCTATTATCATACTTTTTTGTGTTCTTTTCATTAACGCTGTCAGGGAGCTTATAATTCTGAAGAAAGAATGTAAACGTGCTTCCCTTGCCTTCCATGCTTGAGACCCATATCTCCCCGTTCATCCTCTCAAGCAGTTTTTTCACAAGGAAAAGGCCCATTCCGCTTCCACGTTTCTCAAGGAAGCTTTTTCCGTCTGTCTGGCTGAAGCGCTCAAATATCAAATCACGATATTTTTCAGGAATACCCGGCCCGGAATCTGAAACTGAAACATAAACCTTCTCGGGCATTACCGTTAAAATAACATTAACCGTTCCGCCAAACGGCGTAAATTTTATAGCATTCGATAAGAGATTTAAAAGAATACGTTCGAGTTGAAATGTATCACAGGCTATTATATGCTTACTACTGTTTGAACTGAATGAAATGTCAATATTTTTTGCACTTGCATATTCTTTAACCGATAAAGTTATATTTTCAATAATCTTAACAATATCTTCGTTGCATGGGTCTATCTGAAAAAAATCCGAATTTATCCGGTTAATATCAATTATATTATTAACCATTTTTAAGAGCCGAAGACAATTCTGTTTCATTATATTAAGATACTTGTCCTTAATCTTCCTGTACTCGCCATCTATTGAGCCTTTCGTGTTCAATTGAACCATTTGGATAGTCGATAGAATTACGTTTAGGGGTGTCCTGAATTCGTGTGACAGCGCCGAAACCCAGTCATATCCAAACGCTTGCATTGACTGCAGGTTAATAATGTCTTCGTGATTATTTGTACTATTTTCAAAATCTTTTTTCTCCGCGGATTCCGCATTCTGTTCCGTATACACTCCTCCTACCAGTTGCTCCATCAATTCCATTATTGATACCCCCATGCTGAAATTATCTGCTTTTTCCGTGCTGCGCTTTTATATATGCAATCTGAGAAATCTGTTTTGAAAAGCCTGTTTTGATTAAAAAATGTACATATTCGTATTATAATCATATACAACAAAAATAATCAATATTGCCTGAATAAATTGCCTGTTTTTTTGTTTAAACAGTATTTTTATCCGTTTATACAAAAAAACTCCCGTTTTTAACGAGAGTTTTAATGATTGTATCTCTTTTTTAATACTATTTTTTATTTTTTTCATATTTAGGTTTGCCAAGAAGGGCAAACATATTTTTCTTATATGCTTCAACACCGGGTTGGTCAAAGGGGTTTACACCAAGAAGGTATCCACTTATTCCACATGCCTTTTCAAAGAAATATACAAGCTGACCAAAATAATAAGGCGTCATTTCGGGAATGTTTATTACCATAACAGGTACATTTCCGTCAACATGAGCCATAATTGTACCTTCCATTGCTTTTTTGTTTATTTCATTAAGGCTTTTCCCCGCAAGATAGTTCAACCCGTCTGCGTTTTCTTTATCTTCTTTAACCACTATACTCCTGCGGGTAGTATCAATGTTAAGCACTGTTTCAAATAAATTTCTAATACCATCCTGAACATATTGGCCCATCGAATGCAGATCTGTTGTAAAATCAACGCCGGCTGGAAAAATGCCTTTGCCGTCTTTTCCTTCACTTTCACCAAATAGCTGCTTCCACCATTCGGTAAAATAATGTAAACATGGTTCGAAATTTACCATTATTTCAATTGTCTTCATTTTCCTGTACAAAGCGTTTCTCACCACGGCGTACTGATACGAAGGGTTTTCGAATAACGGTTTGCTGTACAGCCTGTAACCTTGCGCCGCTCCTTCCATAATTTGATCAATATTGATTCCGGACACGGCAATAGGAAGCAGCCCAACCGCGGATAAAACAGAAAAACGTCCGCCTACTCCGTCAGGTATAACAAAAGTTTCGTAGCCTTCCGAAAGGGCGACAGCCTTTAATGCGCCCCTCTGTCTGTCGGTTGTCGCATAAATACGCTTTCTCGCTTCGGCGACGCCGTACTTTTTTTCCATATACTCCTTAAATATTCTGAAAGCGATTGCCGGTTCGGTTGTTGTGCCGGATTTGGATATAACATTAATAGAAATATCCTTTCCTTCCACAATTTCAAGAAGATCCGAAATATAATCGGAGCTGATATTATTTCCGGCAAAATATACTAACGGACCGTTCCTTTTTGATTTCGGAAGCTGATTGTAAAAAGAATGGTTTAAAGCCTCAATCGCGGCCCTTGCACCAAGATATGAACCGCCTATTCCTATAACGATAAAAACATCAGAATTGTTTCTTATTCTGTCGGCAGCGTTTTTTATTCGGGAAAATTCCTCTTTGTCATACTCAATCGGAAGGCTGACCCAATCGGTAAAGCTGTTTCCAGGGCCGGATTTTTCGTGCAAAAACTCATGCGCCTTTTCAACATGAGGAAGAAAATAATCAATCTCATGCTCACTTATAAAACCTTTGGTATTTGTATAATCAAAACTTATCATACCATGTCTCCTTCCATTTCGGACTGTGTCAAATAAAAACTTTCCATAAAACAAAAAGAGGGGGAATTCTGCTTCTTAACCCCCCCTCGCTATCTCTATATCGGATGCACCATTTCTTCATAGTCGACCATATCCGGGTCAATCTTGTATTTCTGCGCTTTCCTGAATTCAAAAAACTTTTTCGCGACCTGTGGGAAAAGTGCGTATGAAAGCACATCCTCATCCTGCTCAAGGTATTCTTTCATCTCATTTCTTATATTGTCAAGCTCAGGTTCAATTAAATCAGCAGGCCGGCATGTTATACGTTTTTCATCGCCTATCGTAATTTTTACAATATCGTCTTTTATAGGCGCAGGGGTTTTTCCGTATTCACCCCTAACGAGCGCTTTGGTTTCTTTCGGCACCATTTTATATCTTTCGCCGGCAATTACATTCATAACCGCCTGTGTTCCGACAATCTGGCTGGTAGGCGTAACTAACGGCGGATAACCAAGTTCTTCCCTTACCTTTGGCACTTCATTGAGCACATCGATAAATTTATCTTCCTTGCCCGCCTGTTTAAGCTGTGAAACAAGATTCGACAGCATCCCTCCCGGAACCTGATACAAAAGCGTGTTTATATCCACTCCTAAAACCTTTGGATTCAAAAGCCCTGAAGTAAGGAATTCTTCACGCAGCGGACGGAAATAATTCGCAATATCTGATAACAAATTTAAATCATAACCGGTATCGTAAGGAGTTTCTTTAAGAGTTGCCACCAACGGTTCAACAGGCGGCTGTGAAGTCCCCATTGATAGCGGCGAAATCGCGCAGTCCACAATATCGCATCCGGCTTCAATGGCTTTCAGATATGTCATTGAAGCAACTCCGCTTGTATAATGTGTGTGAAGCTGTATCGGCACCTTTATGTTTTCCTTTAACGCCTTTACAAGATCATATGCCGTGTATGGGGTTAACAATCCCGCCATATCCTTAATGCATATTGAATCGGCGCCTGCTTCTACCATTCCCTTTGCATCCTTAACAAACTGTTCCAAATCATGGAACGGGCTTATTGTATAGCAAAACGCGCCCTGGGCGTGGCCGCCTTCCTTCTTTGTGGCTTTCATTGCAACTTCAAGGTTTCTCGGATCATTTAGAGCGTCAAAAATTCTTATTATATCAATACCATTTGCAATGGTCTTTTGAACAAAATATTCAACCACATCATCAGCGTAATGCTTATACCCTAAAATATTCTGGCCCCTCAGCAGCATCTGCAGCTTTGTTTTTTTTGCGGCGGCTCTGATTTTGCGAAGCCTTTCCCAAGGGTCTTCATTCAGAAATCTAAGGCATGAGTCAAATGTGGCGCCGCCCCAACATTCCAAAGAATGATACCCAACCTTGTCTATCATTTCTATTACAGGCAGCATGTGCTCAATTCTCATCCTTGTGGCAAGTAATGATTGATGCGCATCCCTGAGGGTAGTGTCGGTTATTTTTACTCCCATTGCTATAGCCTCCTTATACAGCAGATTTTATTAACCATTAATGGAAACAAGCAGATCTCCGCTGTTCACGGATTCTCCCTTCAACGTGTTTACCGAAGCTATAACTCCATCCTGCGGGGATACAATTTCGTTTTCCATCTTCATAGCTTCAAGTATTAATAGTATATCTCCCCTTTTTACCTCGTCACCGGGTTTTACCACAATATCAAGTATTGTACCAGGCATGGGAGCTGTTATTTTCACAGCACCCTCCGGCGCCGATGCATTCACTGCCGGTTTGGGAGCCGCAGGAGTTTCAGCCTTCTGAACAGGCCGCGCGGGCTCGGCTGGAGCCGCCTGTACCGGTGCTGCGGCAGGCTGGGCTGCGCTAACTGAACCGCCAACCTCTTCAACCTCTACCTCATATCTGTTTCCATTCACGTTTATTACAAACTTTCTCATGTCGATTATACCTCCAGTATTTTTTCATTATGTTCGTCAATGCTATTGTATTACTAAAACACTAATTACAGCGGAATATTCCCATGCTTTTTCGAAGGTCTTACTTCCCTTTTACTTGTAAGCATCTCAAGTGCACCGGCAACGCGAATTCTGGTTGCCGCCGGTTCGATAACATCGTCGACATACCCTCTTGATGCAGCTATATAAGGATTTGAGAATTTCTCCCTGTATTCACGGATTTTTTCTTCACGAAAAGCTATCGGATCATCGGAATTGGCTATATCTCTTCTGAAAATGATATTAGCGGCGCCTTCCGGACCCATTACGGCAATTTCAGCGGAAGGCCATGCAAAAACGATATCCGCTCCAAGATGCTTGCTGTTCATTGCTATATACGCTCCGCCGTATGCCTTTCTTACTATTATATTAATCTTCGGTACGGTTGCCTCTGAAAACGCATATAATAGTTTTGCTCCGTGCCGGATTATACCTGTATGTTCCTGTTCAACGCCGGGAAGATATCCCGGGACATCGGTAAATGTAACTAATGGAATATTAAACGCGTCACAAAAACGGACAAACCTGGCAGCTTTGTCGGAAGAATCAACATCTAAAACTCCAGCGTTTACCTGCGGCTGGTTTGCAATAATTCCAACCGTTCGGCCATTAACGCGCCCAAACCCAACTATTATATTTTTAGCAAAACCTTCATGCACTTCAAGGAAATCGTAGTTATCAAGAACCGTAGTTATAATTTTTTTCATATCATATGGTTTATTCGGTTCATCGGGTATTATTCCGTTCAATTCGTCCGATATACGATTTAAATCATCGGTGCAATCAATAAGCTCACTGTCGGACAGGTTATTGTCGGGAAGAAAACTTAAAAGCCTTTTTATATCCCTTATGCAGTCTTCTTCTGAAGCGCTTTTAAAATGCGCAACCCCGCTTGTACTATTATGGGCAGCGGCTCCGCCGAGCTCTTCAAACGTAACGTCTTCACCTGTTACCGCTTTAATCACTTGAGGCCCGGTAATAAACATCTGGCTTGTTTTTTCGACCATAAATACAAAATCGGTTATAGCCGGGGAGTATACCGCTCCGCCCGCGCAAGGACCCATAATAACCGAAATTTGTGGTATTACCCCGGAAGCGATTGTATTTCTATAAAATATTTCTCCAAACCCCTTAAGGGCGTCAATCCCTTCTTCTATCCTTGCTCCTCCGGAATCATTGATACTGATAAACGGAGCTCCCATTTTAACGGCCATATCCATAACCTTGGTGATTTTTGCCGCGTGCATTTCACCGAGAGAACCGCCTATAACAGTAAAATCCTGTGAAGATACATATACAAGACGTCCATTAACGGTACCGTATCAGGTAACAACACCATCTCCCGGAATTTTCTTTTTTTGCATATTGAATTCAATACTTCTTGTTTCAACAAACGCATCCATTTCAACAAAGCTGTTTGGATCCATAAGCATTAGAATTCTTTCCCGCGCCGTTTTCTTACCGGAGGCATGTTGTTTTTCAATACGTTCCTCTCCGCCTCCAAGCTCCGCTTTACGCTTTCTGGCATAGAGGTCGTTAATTTTATCCATCGTTGCCATCGTACCACACCTCATATTTAATATTTTATTACAACAATAATAGGTCACCGGTAATAGGTCCGGAGCTTTAGCGAAAGCACCCGCACCCCATTGATTGACATGGGTGTCACAGAAACATCCGTATACGAAACTATAACGAATTTTTAGACAAAGGCCTGTTTCACCGGAAGTCATTTATACGCTAAAACTGTTCAAAGACCATATTCCCGCTTATTATACACTCTATTGATTGCAATTATTTAGAATTATAACTTAATTGGGACGTCTTTGCAATATTATAGAAGGTTTTTTGTTAAAAAAATAACGGGGTTTTTATTATTTAGATAGGCTTTCTAACAAAAATAATGATTTTCCTGATGAAAAAATCTATATAGGAATTGCTGCTG
>JAAYBO010000095.1 GCA_012730095.1 Clostridiaceae bacterium | reverse complement strand
TCAAACAGTATTACTTTGTGGCCTGCGATAGCCGCGCTGCGCGCCGCTTCCATTCCCCCGGGGCCTCCCCCGATCACAACCACTTTTTTGCTTTCTTCATCCTTTTTGTCTTTTATTCGCCCTTCAAATCCTGCTACCGGATTTACGGAACAACTTATCTTAGTAAGCCGGGTAATTATTCTGCCAATGCAGTCTTCATTACAGCGAATACAGGGACGAACTTCTTTCCTTTTACCTTTTAGCAGCTTTTTGGGGATTTCAGGATCCGCTATAAGCGGCCGCCCGAACATTACAAAATCAGCGTTTCCTGATTCTATAAGCCTCACCGCTGTCTCCGGTGTGTGGTTGCCTGAATTCATTATCGGAATGCTTACCGCTTTCCTCACCGGTTCGCACACATCTTCCATACAAGCATCCCCCAGGTAAGCCGGAGGAAAAATGTATTCAATGTTTTCATAGCTTCCGCTGTCAATATCAAGGGCATCAACTCCGGCATCCTCAAGCATTTTAAGCATTGGAATTGTTTCCTCAATAGTACGTCCGCCTTCAAAATGATGTTTGCAGGCAATCCTGAATAAAATGGGGAAGTCAGGGCCAACTGCATCCCGTATCGACTGAACTATCTCAACAGCGAATCTCATCCTCTTTTCCGGAGTGCCGCCATATTCATCAGTTCTCTTGTTCCACACGGCAGACATGAATTGATCTACTAAATATCCTGCATGCGCGTGAACTTCAATAGCATCAAATCCGGCGTTCTTTAAAAGTTTCGCAGAGAAGTGAAACTGTTTCATAATCTCCTGGATTTCTTCAACTGTTAAGGCACGACATAACAAATCAGGATTAAACATTGATGGGATTGGAGAAGCTGACACCGGAACATCTTTCAGCATAGTGCTAAATGCGTTCTTCCCGGTTCCGCAGCTTAATTGGGCGGAAATTTTTGTGCCGTACTTTTGAACCGCTTCACAAAGATTAGTTAGTTGAGGAATAACATGCGTCTTATCAAGGTAACCTTCAAGAGAACCTTGTGCAAGCTCTTCAGTAAGGAACTGACAGCCCATAATGATAAGCCCCGCACCGCCGCGGGCACGTTCTTCAAAATAATGAATTTCGTCGTCATCAATTCTTCCATCCGGATGAGCGGCGTTAAGCCCCATCGGAGACATTACTATTCTGTTTTTCACTTCCATTTTGCCGATCTTAAAAGGAGTAAACAATTTCATATAATCCATTTTCCAGCCCTCCTCGTATAATATTGTTTGTTAATGAATTTATATTAAATTTATGGTCATAACTGGAGGTTTTATAGCCTTTTGTTTCCTCATAGTTAACCCTGCCTTTTGATGGACAAGCCGCCGTTCGTGGAAGCTAATGTTTTTTCTATGAATAGTATCACTACTTTGGGTTATAAATATTTACTTTTGTGTATTTGGTTTTATTTTTACGGTAGTAGTCAGCCTGGTAAATCAGCCTGATGTATTATTGGGCTCTCATTCAGACATGTTTATAGACCAAACTAAGATGTATTATTAAGATAATTCCACCAGGAAGATGTTTTTAAACAATCTTTTAAATGATTTTAAGAAGAATATGTCTAAATATAGTAGGGGACAAAGTCGTCGGTTCGCATGAAATGACTGATGCAAGCAAAGATGCTGTTATCGTCGCAAAAAACAAACGAATAAAGGAATTAGAAGAAGATAAACGCTTAAAGGACATTCTTAAGCGTAGATATGGTGAAGATTACGATAAAGGTATATAATGGTAATAGTTAGTAAACATCTATTTCACATTAGTATTTTATTACGTAATTATAGTTTTGGGGAGGTGGGAAAAGTTGGACAAATTAATTATTTTGTTAACAAGTATAACATTTTTGATTGGAATAGTTTTGTTTTTTCTTTGTAAACATAAACCGAAATTTCTATGGCTTGTGCCAGCTGCTGCAATAATTGTTTCAGGATGTTTAGTCTTAAGAGATATCAGATTATATACTGTATCCGAGCCTACTATTGCAAGGAAGTTAGCACATTATTTCCACAACGATTTTTCGATGGGTTTATATCTTATATATGCACCTATAGCTGGAATAGCAATTATTATGACCATTATCGCATATTTACTCAATCACTATAGAAGAAAACTTGATTAAAAAAGTAAAGAGTTTTTATATGTTTAGATAAATTCGCTTTATTCTTATAGTGTGAATTAATCTAATTATAAAATTACATCTTTTTTACATTGCTTATATATATACAAAGAGACAAGCCTTTAAATATAAGGCTTGTCTCTTTTTGAGTTTAGATAACATTTTGTAGTTCTTTTTTAACTGCATATGTCTGTATTTTGAGAAGCCTTTTTAAAGCCAACTCCGAATGAGGATGGTTTTATAAAAAATCCAAAAGTTAAAGATTATAAGAACAGATAAAATATGTTATAATACTGCCTGGTGGTTTTTCTTAACTAAAGTTATACTCCGAAAATGTAAATCATCAAACAATTTCATGCAGAGGATTATCGTTCAATTTATAATTTATAGGTGGGATAATGGTGAAAAAACATATCTCTATAATATTAGTATTAATAATGCTATTCCTGTTTGTTCCCATAACCGTTAATGCCGGTGAAGTGACTGCAGCAAAAGTTGAACTGACAATTTCGGTGGACGGGGTAAACAGAAGAATAGATGCATATGCAATAGATAATTACAACTACTTTAAGCTGCGTGATATCGCTTATGTTCTTTCCGGCACGTCAAAGCAGTTTGATGTCACATGGGACGGCAGTAAAAATGCCATTAACCTGGTAAAGGGCAAAGCCTACACTGTTGTGGGCAATGAACTGGCCATGCTGCCGTATTGGGAAGAAACAAAGACTGCTGTTCCGAATACTTCATCTATCCTGCTTGATGGTAAGGAAGAAAGGCTGACCGCATACACCATTGATGGTTATAATTACTTCAAACTTAGGGACATCGCAAGCACGTTTGATTTTTTTGTGGATTGGGATAACATCCGCAGAACTGTCATAGTTGAAACAATGTTTGGTTATGTGCCTGAAGACAGCAGTGACAGCTATTCGTATAAAAGCAGTATTAATGTCGGCGACACACAAGAGGTAAGAATAAATAACTGGGCAAGAGTTTCGCCTGTCCAACAGTTCTTATACTTGGGTGAAAGCCTCGCATATGCTTATGAAGACAATGATTACCTGAAAATTGTAACCCGAAACAAAGAGTTGGGCATTGCAATGAAATATTCCAAGCTGGGAGATGTGATTTCCGATGATGACGGGAATTTCTTTATTGTCTGGGGGAAAGATGGAACTGAAAACACGGAGCAAACAGTTTTTATCTCGAAATATTCGTCAAAGGGTGAGCATATTAAAACCTCGGGTTTTGTTGGGGAATCGATATTAGGAACGGGAGGTAATACCCAGGCTCCCTTTGAGGCCGGAAACTGTGTTTCGGTAATCCATAACGGTGTTTTAATGGTTAATTACGCCCGAAGGATGTACAACGGTCACCAGTCCAATAATGTTATAGCTGTAAACATAGAAGATATGTCTCCATACGAATTTGAGCCTTTGATTTGGGACAGCGAAATACCTAATGTTCCATATGTCAGTCATTCCTTCAATCAATCGGTTATTTATTCAAAAATAGCCGATGACTTCGTGTTCGTCAATCACGGTGATGCTTATGGCCGTGGGTTTATTGTAGAAAAACTGAGGAAAGAAATGTATATAGACCGTGAAAAGTGGAACTATGCATCAAAATATCCCGCGCTTAACATTTTCCATTTCTATCTTGAACCGAACGCAAACTATAATATGTATATAGTAAACAAGACCTTTGCACAGTTGGGAGGCCTCGCCGAATCAAGCAAAGGCGTTGTTCTTGCCGGAGCATCCGCAAAATCTATAAGTGAGGAGGCAAAGACCGAAAAGCAGAATCTTTTTATTCAAATATTCGATCCGCTTTCTACCGAAGTATCTCCGTCAATGTTTGTTGGAGGAAGCATCCGCAGCGGTGAAACATCAACTGATATTAATGACAATAATAACTCGCCGCTAACGAAAGTCACTGATTACGGTGTAATATGGCTTACAAATTACACGGACAGGGATGTTATTGCACCGCAGGTAGTTGTGGGTGACGATCGTATCATTTTATTATGGACCGAAAAACGCGACCCCGGACAGGGAACTTTTCGTGTATTGGGTGAGTCATATACCGATTCTTATTATATGGTGTTATCAGCAGAGGGAGAAGTCATTACTCCTGTAACCTCACTTGGCAGGCTGAAACTAAATTCATACGAGATGCCGGTATATCATAACGGCTCTGTTTATTGGGTTTACGCTGATAACGGCAGACTCAGGGTGGTCGGCATACCCGTTAACGAGTAATGCTGAATCCCGGCAAAACTGTTATTTGAGGGGTAGAACACCGGATGGAATTAACAGACGTTATTTGGGCGGATGATATAAGAAAAGATTATTCAGCCCCGGTTTCCTCGATATCTTCAGACAAAGAGATTTCTTCAACGGTTTCTCCGTCTACAATATGGATTTCTGTTCCATATCCCTCATATATTTCGTAATGAATCCAGATATCCGACCCGTCTTCGTTAAAGTAAATCGTCCCGCAAGGCCTCATTATGCCTCCTTCCATGCCTCCGTGCCATACCTTCATGTCAGCGGCTCCATAGCTTTTCCCCTTGAATTCAACTATGCCCAGAAGCTTGTCAACATAATAGGGCTCACTCGTGTCATGCATGACATATTTCTTGATCCATTTATCGGCGTTTTTATACCCGCACCAGTCAGGAGAACCCTCGGGGGGCTTCATGATTGGTTCAGCTTCTTCAGCCGATTTTGCCTTTTCGGCGATATCCTTTACGGTCTTAACGATTTGCTTCAGCTTGCAGCCGGAAGCGGATAAAAGAATAACAGCGGTAAGCAAGACAATGATTATTTTTTTCATAACTCCTCCTGGCATGAAAACTCCATAATCATTATTATATGTCAAATTATAACACATGCATTAACACTTTTCTACCATCAATTAGGAAAGCCGCACATTTATTGCCCTGGTTAATTTTTACTGCTTAAAATATTTTTCGTACTAAGTTTACGCATATTCGGCATATTTTTTTATTTATAAAACTTATATAATATCAACGCAAGCACTGTTAGTGCCGCATCAATAACATTATCCTGATAAAAAGAATAAGAGTTAATTGAACAGTACGGGGGTAGTGTCAAAAAAGTTATGAAAACAACGAGTTGATATTACAGAAATGTAAGTAATTAGAAAATCGGACATTGACAGCAGAATAGAGTGGAGAAAAAGGGCAAATAATTTAGTGCTTAGAAGAGTG
>JAAYBO010000094.1 GCA_012730095.1 Clostridiaceae bacterium | reverse complement strand
CCTCAGTAATTTCGTATCAGGACCTCGTCCACTTCCCCGCGGCGATCGGCTCTGGAGTTTACCGAACGTTTTGCTTTTATTATCTTAATTTTATATTCTTTGTATAAATCAAATATAAAATCCGTTGCACTGTTTGAAAGAAGAAATTTTGTTCCCTTTTTATTAAGTACATCACATAGTAGTTTCAACCGCTTTTGTTCTTCCCTGTCAAACCCTCTCATGTCATATCCGGTAAAATTTGCACTGTCGGACACTGGGTCATACGGCGGATCAAAATACACAAAATCCCCTTTTTGGCTCCCCCTTAAAGCTTCTTCAAAATCAGTATTCATAAGTGTTATACCCGGATGCCTCAGATAATCCGCCATAGCCCGCAGAACTTTTTCATTTACGATACCTGGATTTTTATAGCGCCCGAAAGGTGTGTTAAACTCGCCTGCCCGGTTTACCCTGAATAACCCGTTATAGCAGGTTTTATTCAGATAAATAATCCGTGAGGCTTTTTGTATATCGCTTTTTCTATCGTATGCCTCTTTGTCCCTGTCCCAGTTTCGTATTTTATAGAAATAATCAGCTTCGTTTTTATGCTGTTTCAGCTCTTCTATCAATTCGTCGGTATGATCGCGTATGACCTGATATACGCACATAAGAGAAGTATTAATGTCATTTATAACCGCTCTTTCGGGCTGTAATCCGAAAAACACTGCGCCGCCGCCTAAAAAGGGTTCGTAATATATTTTATACTCAGGAATATATTTCTTTATTTCATTAAACAGTTGGCGCTTTCCGCCAACCCATTTTAGTATGGGAACAACGGATTTTTTCTCCAAGGTATTATCCTTTCCGGACATTTCATTTAACAAAACCATTCTATCAAAAAAACAATATTTTGTAACTACATAAAAGGTATAACATGGATGTTTTTAGCCGTATAGAAAAGGCATACCATGAAGAGAGCGGTACAGATCAGATAAATTTTATGTACAACATTTTTATTGAGGTTGAAGAGAATTGCAGTCTCAGGCAAAAATCCGGAAAGATATTGAGGCGGAAATGATTATGGCAATTTTTAATGCCCTGATTAATATAGATAGCCATAAGGATGAAGTGGGACTGAATTATTTTCCAGAAGTGATTGAATATCTGACTGAATTTGCATTGAAAGGATTAATGGGGGAAACGCACTGAAACAAGCGCAGGAATGATTGCTAAAGGCTTCTTAACGCATCAATTGGGTTTAGCCGGCTAGCCTTTTTTGCGGGCATATATCCAAATATAATGCCTACCGCGGCTGAGAATCCCATTGCGAGCACATTTGTTGAAAATAATATTGAAATTTCAATGCCGATAAAAGCCGCAAGCACATAGGCAAGCAGCGCTCCGAGAAAAAGACCCAAAAATCCGCCAATTAAGGAAAGAAAAATTGATTCTATTAAAAACTGAAGACATATCGTATAGGGATTCGCTCCCAATGCTTTACGTAATCCAATTTCAGTGGTGCGCTCGGTTATTGAAACAAGCATCATGTTCATAATCCCTATTCCGCCAACAATGAGAGAAATAGCGGCAATACCGGCAAGCAGCAAAGACATCATTGACATTATCGATTGAAACGACTCGATGATATCGCCCATGTTAAAAATCGTATACGAGTCCTCCTTGTAGTTGAATGCACGGTTTAAAACCCCCTTGATCTTAACAACGGTTTCATCGGCAAGATTAGTATCCTCAAGATACACATCGAGACTGGATATGTCCTTTATACCAAGGCTTTGAAGCGCGGTTGTATATGGGATAATTATAACTTCGTTTGTGGAGCCCATACTAAATCCCCTTGTAGCTTCAAGAGTTCCTATTATTGTATATGTGATCCCGTTTATCAGTATTTTTTCCCCTATTGGATTTATCCCAAAAAACAAATCATAAACAAAATTGCTGCCGATAATTGCGACGCGGCTTTCATTTTTTAAATCAAGTATATTTATTGCTCTCCCGCTGCGGATAATATCGGGATCGGCCTTGAAGTATACTTCATTTTTCCCCTGTATCGATACATTTTCAATAACACTGCCCTTATATACAATCGCAGTTTTGACGGATATCGTTGGTGATATTCCTCCAACGTTTTTAACTGTTTTTATTGTCTCCACATCATCACGAGATAAGCCGCGCTTAAGAGGAGTACCGATAATGTTTATAAATATCTTGTTACCCCCAAGTTTAGTAACCTCCGCGCTAATATTGTCCGTGGCACCGCGAACGAGGGTAATTAATGCGATTATTGAAGCAACTCCGATTACAATGCCCAGCATTGTTAAAAAAGAACGCAGTTTGTTTTTCATTATGTTCATCCATGACATCCTGATGCTTTCAAGAAACAAATGGTTTCAGCTCCTGTTCAGATACTATTCCGTCAAGTATATGGATGATCCTTCTTGCACGGACCGCTATATTGCAATCGTGTGTTATCATCACTATTGTTATGCCGTCACGATTT